>JBGSXH010000263.1:0-13968 GCA_041751515.1 Cyclobacteriaceae bacterium
CAAGCACCGATCGACAAATGCGTTGGGTAGGGTTGGAATACTGGCTTGCTCTGTATGGCAATGGGATAGAATCCTATAACCTATACAGAAGAACGGGACAACCGGATAATATGCAGCCGGGACTATTGCCTCAGTTTGGCGTCTTTCCAAGGACCTTTCTGTATCCAAACAATTACCTGACTACTAATGCAAATGCTTCACAGCGCAGCTTTACTGACAGGGCATTTTGGGACACCAATGCAGCTGGTTTTATTGATTAACATTAAAACAAAAAAAATGAAAAGAAATAAATTATCGATATGGGGTGCTTTATTAAGCCTTTTAATTGTTGCTACAGCCTGTGTGGATTTTGTAGAACCCAATATACCTTATAAAGACTTTGATACAGGTGCCTACTTAAGAACCATTGAGAGGACTTCAGTTACTTTTAGCAGTGCTAATTTGGCGAGCTCTAATTTTGCCCTTACACTGGAAGCCGTTGATGCTGAGGATGGTCGTACTGTTGAGTCGGTAGAAGTACGGGTTAGGCACCGAAGAGTAATACCAGATGTAAGTGTTGATTTTACACCGGCCGCTGGTAGTGATGATATTGTAATCAGGACATTCAGCCAGGATGACTTTAGTCCAAATGATGAATCACGATTTCTGAGAATGTCATTTTCAATACCCGCCAGCGAAGCTATAAGTGCAGTAGGTTTCACAGAAGATGATATTGAAATCAATGATGTATTTGAATTTAGACTGGTGCTAACAGACACGCAAGGAAGGGTTTTTACCAACACTAACAGAAGTTCGGATGTTGCTGGAGGCTTTTTCTACGATTCCCCATTCTTTTACACCGTTGATGTAGTAGAGTAGATTTTATATTTGATTAACGCTCAGAAAAAGGCATGCTTATTAAGTGTGCCTTTTCTTATTGATTGACACTAACATTTCCATTCATAACGACACTGTAGTGACCTTTAAGACTCACCTTATTGCTTTGCAGTAACTCACAGAAGAAAGCGCCTCCACGACGACTGAGTTGCTGTGCAGTGAATGCGTTCTTTTTTAATCTTTCTGCCCAAAATGGTGTCAGTAAGGCATGAGATGAGCCAGTGGCATGGTCTTCCAATTGAAGCACATGTGGGACTATCGTACGGCTTACAAAATCTACCTTGTCTCCGGGTGCGGTAATTGCATAGCCAAAAGTTTTCACCTGCTTCAGTTTGGTGAAGTCTGGCTGCATTCCTGCTACGGTAGCTTCATTTTTTAACAAGACAATGTCCTTGTTCTCTGATGTAAAATATGCTTCAATCTCCACTCCTAAAGCAGCTGGCAGCGTTGCAGGAATTTCAATTTGTTCCACCACAGGAATTGCATCCAGAACAATTTCGGCAGTATGCTGCTCCTGATTACAAATACCCTCCATTGTAGTTGTTTTTCCTAGTAATTTAAATTGCTTAATATCAGGGAATTTGATGCCGAGGAAGGCGATTGCAGCCATTGCTCCGTGACCACAAACCTGAATTTCAGCGTCTGGTGCTACCCAGCGAACATGAAATTCTCCAGGTTGAGTAGCTTTCCATAAAAAAGTAGTTGCAGGCTGGTTCAGGTCATTGGCCAGCTGTTGCATTTTTTCCAAGCTCCATTCCTTCTCTAACAGAAATACAGCAGCGGTATTACCTGACAAGAGAGGCTTTTGCTGCGTAAATACAGCAATCAGGGCGTAGGGTATTGACATGATTGTAGTTTTATGTAAATTAAAATTATCGACTGCGGCGGAAAATTCTAACAGGAAAAAGTCTGTAGTCATTTAGATTGAGCGCATACATGAGGCCTTTCCAATGTAAAATAGGAACGTAACCTGTCGGTTCGCTGCCATCTTCATTAGGGATTTTAACCAATGCATTGCCAAAATAGGCTACTTCGTCAGTGTTGATACCAAGCCGATAGCAAATGGTTTGTAAAAAGTTTTCTTTGGCTTCTTCAGTAGAGGTAAAGCCAACTTCATTCTCATGTAGTTCGCGAAGTGCGTTTTCCCGCAAATATTTGATCATAGAGTAAGTATTGACCGACACTTCCGGTACACCAAAAACCGGTACAGCGGTTCTCACCACTTCAGTCTGAGGGAATTGCCCCTGACTGTGCAAAGGCTTAATGAATTCAGAAACTTTCAGCTTTTCTCTATGCTTGAAAGCCCGGTCTTTTTCAATGATTTTTCTTAAAACTTCTGCTTTAGACTTTGCCTTTTGAGCATCAAAGGGTCTTTTTGCTTCACTTTCGTGATAATCTTTGATGGTGTTAAAGGTGGCTAAAAAGTGGTCAGTTTGCTGTATGTGAAACAATGCCAGCTCATGCACACGATCCTTTGCCAATAGATACTGCTGGATGGTATGTGTTTTTTCGCAAACCTGCTGAATTTTTTCCTCATGAGCAGTGCCTCTGTAGCGTATTAAAAGATCCTGAAGGGCAGCAAGTTTTGCTTTCGCAGTTTTGACATGCTCATGATCTTTTATTTCTACACTAGGGCTGGTGTTTACTACGGTTCTTTTTTCGGCAGGCCAGCCAAACATTGTGCGCATGAAGCCCATCATTCAGAGAGAATTTTTTTAAGATGCAGGGTTTCTATTGCTACCTGCGTTTTTTCTGCATCTTTCATTTTGGTAATGTAATCATCCAGTCTTATCAGATAAAGGTCAAGCACATCTTCCTGCTCGCTGGTAAGCAGTTGATTGGATTTCATATCTTCCCGAAAATCAGTCATGATTATTCTTCAATTTTGCTGTTTTTAGTGTGGAAAGTGCCGATTACTTTATTATTTAATTCTTCCTGCACCTTGGCCAGTTCTTTTACGGCATCTGCCCGCTTTTTACTGCCTTCCTGAGAAATTTTCATTACCGCATCCAATGTTTCGACCATATCGCGATTAACTTTTTTCAAGGTATCGACATCGACAATGCCTCTTTCATTTTCTTCGGCAGCAATGACTACGTTTCGCTTCAATAGTTCCGAATTTTTCAAAAGCATTTCATTGGTGGTATCAGTCACTTTTTTCTGAATATCCAGGGCCTTTCGCTGCTTCTCAAGTCCTAGGGCAATGGCTACCTGCTGACGCCAGACCGGAATGACGGTAACGATTGAATTCTGAATTTTCTCCGCCAGGACATCATTTGTAGTCTGGATCATGCGAATTTGAGGCATGGACTGCGTTGCGATTGTATGAGAAAGAGTAAAGTCATGCACTTTCTTTTCCAAGCGCTCCTTAAAAGCGATCATGTCACTCAGCCGCTGAACGGCAAGTTCATCCTGCTCACTTTCGTCCACTTCCTGCTGTAGGGCAGGGATGGTGGTGTCGTCTATTTCCTGAATTTTTATTTTACCAGCTGCAATGACAGCACGGATTTCGTGAATATACTCCACCGCCTGATTGAACATGACCTCGAGGCTAGTAGAGTCTTTCAAAACACTTTGGCGTGTTTTTTCTAACTTAATAACAACATCATCTACATTTTCAGAAATGGAGTTGTACTGATTTGCAATCTTCTTTGAGCGATCGGCAAACTTTTGCACGAAAGGCATACTGCCCATAATACGAGAAAGACGACCCTGACTTTCGGGCTCGTCTATTTTAATCATATTGATTTGCGTCAGCAGTGCATTAATGGCTTCTCCTGCGTCACCGGAATCTTTAGCCTTTACTTTGGTAAGCAATTCGTTAGAAAAATAGCCAAGCTTGCGCTGGGTTTCCACACCAAAATTAGTCAAAGTATCCGGTTTGGCCGGGTCAATACTTTGAGACATTGCCTGCGCTTTTTTCTCTATGAGCGCTTTGTTTTCCAATGCAGTATTGGTTTTTATTTTGTTATCTGACTTATCCATAGGTTATAGCCTTATCGCTTGTAAGCAAGGTCAAGCTCGCTCATAAATTTAGAAATTTTTTCCTTCTGACGGTGCTCTTCGTACCATTCAATATCTTCATAGGGTAAATAGTCACCAAGTAAACCGCGAACTTCATTGAGTAATGCCTTACCCTTTTTATTTCGGAAAGCAGGGTTTTTGTAAAAGGCGTCACGGTATTCTACTTTGGTCAATCCCGTGGTGGTGACTGCTTTTTCCATTACTTCAACCACCAGTTCTGAAGATTTATTCTGGTCGGTTACTGTTGTTTTATACATACCCTTTCGGCCATCATCTAAAGCAATCTTGCACTTTTCACGCAATTCTCTTACCGTATCACGAATTTGTCTTTTGGGCCAAAGATAATGTCCGGCGCAATACCCTATTAAATATGCAATAATTATCAAAAAAAATGTCATAGTAAAATAATATTATAGGAATGGTATTATGCTTATACGATGATCTTTCCCGCCTTGTTTACTACTTCTTTGATTGCGGAAATTTGATCGTTAGAATGGTAAAATAATTACTTCAATGGTTTAACGAATACAATGCTCAATTAGGTATTGTTTTGTTTAATACCTTATTAATTTGCCAGGCCTCCCAACCGATCATCATGGCTTTTCTGTGCAGACCCCATTTAAATCCACCGTAGGCCCCATCATTCCTCACCACTCTATGGCAGGGAATGAGCCAGGCTACAGGATTATTTCCTATTGCAGAAGCAACAGCCCTGACTGCAGCAGGTACTTCTATTATTTTGGCTACCTGGCTATAAGTTTGAAGCTGACCAAATGGGATACTGAGCAACGTTTTCCAAACCTTCTTTTGAAATGCAGTACCCTGCAAGTCCAGCGCTAGCGGCCTATGTAATGCTGTTTGTGGATTCGCTAACGCCTCCAAAAAATGATCATGAAAAGCGGATTTCTTTGCTTCAATCGAGCTATTTGGAAAGGTAGTTCTCAAGTCCGCAACCAATTTATTGGTTTGCTCACCAAATGCCAGGTGGCAAATGCCGTTGTCAGTAGCAGCTACCAGCACTTTACCAAACTGACTGAAAGCCACACTATAGTTAATGGTATTGAAATTTGTTAAAGTAGTTGCTGTGTTGAAGCAGACGAAATTGCTATGATATTGCCATGCCTCAGGTCTTAAGGCTGATGCCCAAGTACTATGAAATATTGAAGACTGCCCTAATAAAAGCTGCTTATTATAGGATGGGCTTGCAAAAGCTAACAGCATTTTTGATGAGCCACCTATCCATGACTGGAAGGCTTCTTTGAGCTGATCTTTCAAAAGGAATACATTCTCGTGATGCTCAGCCATGTTTTTTTTTAATGAGGTAATGGTTTCGTAAGCTTGGTTTGATTTTGAGCATGACGAATACAATGGACGGAATAATGCTAAAATAAGCATAAAATATTTTACAAAAAGAGTTTTTATGCAAATCTACTTCTAAATCAAATATCGTAAGTAGCTGATATTCAACTAACTTTTTATACTATGACTAATTTAAAACTACTAAACACTTTTAGCCGGCTCTGCATTTTTGCAATGGCCGTTTCAGTTTTTTCCTGTAAGCAGGACGACGAAGTTGTTCCAATTGATGAAATGCCGGATCATGGCGATGAGACAATGGCTCCGGATGCGAATTTTACCGCTTTAACTAACGACAACCAGATTGCATGGTTCAATGCGCAAAATCTTAATTCACCTATGAATACGGTAGCGATTAGTGGACTGGAAGATGGGGAACATATAGTTAGTATCGACTATCGTCCTGCTACCGGACAATTGTATGCACTGGGTGCTTCCAGCAGACTTTACATCATTAATGAGAACTCAGGCCTAGCCACAGCCTTAGGTGAATCCTCATTCAGTCCCGCATTGAGTAGCGACAATGCTTCCTTAGATTTTAATCCTACTGTAGATAGAATTCGTGTGGTTACAGCATCAGGTCAAAATCTGAGGTTACATCCTGAGTTAGGAACCGTTGTCGCAGAAGATGGTGACATCAGTGGAGGCGATAATCCTATGATTGGCGCCGTAGCCTATACCAACAGCGTGGCAGGAGCTTCCTCGACTGTATTGTTTGATATTGATTTTGCAGGCAATATTCTTTTTGAGCAAGAGCCTCCAAATGATGGTGGTTTGCGCGAAGTAGGCCCTCTGGGTGTCGATTTTATGGGAAGAGGCAATTTCGATATTAATCCGGATAATAGTCTTGCTTTAGCTGTTACCTTAAATGATGATGTATCAACATTGTATACCATCAACTTGCATTCCGGTGCTGCTGCCAAAATAGGAGCTTTTGATGCGGCTATAATTGGTATTGCATTTAAAACCAATCCTGTAGCTTATGCGAGTACGAGCAATAATATGCTTGAGCGCTTTAACCCTATGTCACCTGAAATGAACGCTGTAGCATTGACGGGTTTAGAAGGAGATGAATATGTTGTTGGCTTAGATTTTAGACCTGTTAATGGGCAATTGTATGCTATAACTAACATGAGCAGAATGATGACGGTTAATACTGCCAATGGGACACTTACTGAAGTAGGTTCTGGTCTGATGCCCGAGCTTGAAGGCACTTCATTTGGCTTTGACTTTAACCCTACTGTAGATAGAATACGACTGGTAAGTGATGCCGGACAGAATTTGAGATTGCATCCTGACCTTGGTACCGTTGTAGCAATCGATGGTGATCTGAACCCGGGCCATCCGTTTGTCAATGCTGCGGCCTATGCAAACAATATTGCCAGTGCGGAAACAACTGTACTGTATGTGCTTGACAGTGAGGACGGGATGTTATACAAGCAGGATCCTCCAAACGATGGCGTTCTTGTCTCGGTGGGAAGTTTAGGTATCAGTTTTAGTGCTGAAAACGGCTTTGATATCGGTGGAAATTCTGATAATGCTTTTGCTTTATTAGGCACTGCTGAAGGTACTGCTGTCTACAGCATTGATTTGGGAACCGGCGCAGCCAGTAAAGTGGCTGACTTTAACATTGATGCTACTGCGATGGCAGTAGGTTTAGGATTCTAATATCACATAATTTTTAATAAATGCTTGAATGGAAGCATGCGCAGAATGTTGAACTGCGCAGGCTTTTTTATGATGGGGACACAAGGCATTATTATTTTATGGCTATATTGACATTTAGACCTTTCTTTACCTCAAAGCAATGTTATGAACGTTACGGCTTATTCCCTTTTTCGCATTTTATGCTTTGCAATATGTTTTATCATAATGCCCCATATTTTTGCTCAGGAAACAATTGATTTCAGTGGGAAAAGTCCATGGCCGGAGATAAGAAAGGAGCGCATTCAGCAATTGTTGCCGAAAGCCATGCAAAATGCAGGTGCAGACGCCTGGGCAATAGTTTGCAGGGAAAATAATAATGACCCTATTGCCACCCATATTGGTGGAGAAAATGCTGGTGGAACAGCTGTTTTTCTCTTTTTTCTTGAAGGAGATGCTATTAAATCGGTGGTATTTTCGCCGGTAGGAGAGGCTACAGCGCTGGAAGATCTCCGGATTCATGATGAAGTACAGCGAGTGAGTAGAGAAACTTCTGCCGTGCAGCAGGCTGCGGACTATATGAAATCGAAGCAGTTCAGTCAAATTGCCATCAACAGTGCAGCAAACAATGCTTTAGCCGATGGCCTCAGCTATACGCAGCGCATGGAGTTAGAAGAAGCATTAGGCAATGATGCCGTTAAACTGGTTTCCTCCGAAGAGATAATTTATGAATGGTTGAGTATTAAACTTCCAAAGGAAGTGGAAATTATGCGCAAGGCAGCGCAATTGACATCGGAATGGCAGCATGAAGCTTACGCTGAAGTTGTTCCTGGCAAAAGCACTGATGCTGATGTCGCCAGATTTTTGAAGGGAAAAATGGAAGCATTTGGGGTGAAAGATGGCTGGTCGCCCGATCAGAACCCCAATGTAAATTCAGGTCCGGACCGTGGGCATTCGCATGCAACTGATAAAGTAATTATGCCGGGAGATGTCATTCAAATTGACTTTGGCATTAAGGTACATGATATGTGGGTGACGGATATCCAGCGTTTTGCTTACGTGCTTCGGGAGGGAGAAAAGCAGGCTCCGGATTCTGTCCTGCAGTATTGGGAAAATAGCAAGCAGGGGTCAAGAATTGCGTTGGAAGCTATGAAGCCCGGTGTCAAGGGCTTTGATGTTGATAAAGCCCAGCGGGATTTTATGGAAGCCCAAGGCTCTGCCTACGTCATGTGGAGCACCGGGCATCCGGTAGGCTATGTCGCCCATGATATTGGGCCAAGCCTGGGCGGAGCACAGCTTAAGAATGCTACCCCAGGCCCGACAACTCAAAAATTGCTTAAGCCTGGAATGGTCTTCGCCTTCGACGGCTTTTATGCCTGGACTCTGCCTATTGGCAATGAAAAAACCATGTCGGTAGAAGAAATGGCGGTAGTGACTGAAGATGGCGCAACATACCTCATTGAACCTCAGGAGGATTTGATTACCATCCCTATGGATAAGGATGATCTCTAGCCAATGCCTATAAAGTACGATTGGAAAAGCCTTGGCATGGCTATCTCTATTTCGCATAATTCAATACAGCGACAAGCCACTGATGAAATGCCTCAAAGCAGAGGCATACCATCGCAGGTGAAAACCAGCAGTATGAATCTGAATAGAAATGAGTTCATGCAGCCGAGAAATCAACAAGTCAGACAGCTATGAAATAGCTGTCTATCCTATTTTCTAGGTTACACCATTAGTGCTAAAATAGGATTCTTTAAAGCCCTTGAATCTTTCAAAAGCTTCTTTTTCCAGATTTTCCCTGTGATCGGGGTGAGCAATGTTGATCAGTGCTTTGGCTCTTTGTCGCATATTTTTCCCCCATAGATAGGCGATGCCATATTCAGTGACAACATAATGCACATGTGCCCGGGTAGTGACTACGCCTGCACCCGGTTTCAAAAATGGCACAATGCGGGAAATGCCCTTGCTAGTAGTAGATGGAAGCGCAATAATGGGCTTGCCATGCTCTGCGAGGGCGGCACCTCGCATAAAATCCATCTGTCCGCCTACGCCTGAATATTGGTAGGTACCAATTGAATCTGAACAAACCTGTCCAGTAAGGTCAAGCTCAATCGCACTGTTGATGGCAGTGGCAGTGCTGTTCGCACGAATGACCGCCGTGTCATTCACATAATCAATATCTAATACTGAAACCTGGGGGTTGTCATCAACAAAATCATAAAGTTTTCTACTGCCCAGGACGAAGCCAGTAACAATTTTGCCCTGATGTTTCTTTTTGTACCGATTGGTGATCACCCCTTTTTCTACTAATGGAATAATGCCATCGGAAAACATTTCTGTATGGACACCAAGGTCTTTATGATTGCCCAGACTAGCCAACACGGCATCCGGAATAGCGCCTATGCCTGTTTGTAGCGTAGCTCGGTCTTCAATTATTTCGGCACAATAGCTGCCTATTTGCTTGGCAGCATCACTATTGCAACTGCTATAGGAGACTTCAGGAAGTTCCTGCTCATGCCAGACCATGGCATTGATTTCTTTTACATGAATAAGGCTATTGCCATGGGTGCGCGGCATTCTTGGGTTCACCTGCGCAATAATATGCTTAGCGCTTTGTACCGCAGCTCTTGCAACATCAACAGAAACGCCAAGTGAGCAAAAACCATGTTTATCTGGTGGGGAAACCTGTATCATTGCAACATCAATGGGTAAAACTCCTCTGCGGAACAAAAGGGGAATTTCACTTAAAAACACCGGTATATAATCTCCGCGCCCTTCATTAACTGCTGTCCGCACATTTTGTGAAACAAACAGCGAATTCACGAAAAAACTATCTTTATACCTTTGGTCTGCAAATAGTGCATCACCCATTGTACTCACGGAGACTATTTCCACATTTGATAACTCCTGCGCCCGGTCCGTCATTTTTGCTACCAGGTGATGCGGTGTCGCAGCACTGCCATGTAAAAACACGCGGCTATTAGACTGGATCCTTTTCACCGCTTCTTCTCCAAAGATATATTGATACTCCATTGTATTGGTTATTTATAGATGCTACTCATTTATTATTAGAGATACAGAAACAAGCATGGCATCATCAGTTTTGATTAGACCTCCCAGTTTTGTCGGAGGCTCCAGCTCAAATGTTGATAAATGCAGCTCGATAGCTGCCTGTAGTGATTCCTTGCCTTCCAACATGCTTTTTTTAAAGGGAACCTGATCCATGGTTTGTGTTTTGCCAGCGATGGTAAGTGTCAGCATTCCTTGCATGCTATGGCTATTCATACTGGTCAAATGTTCAACTCTAACCGTAATTGTCGGATGCTCTTTGGCTTTTAATGTTTTCTGATAGTCTCTGTTTAAAAGAAAATTACCGCACCGAAAGTCTTCTGTTTTTATCTCAAACTCGTATAAATGTTCCGGTCCGGATGTTTCCAGGTACAACGTATCGCGCTTGCCGACAATTCCATATTCACAGGAAAATTCTCCCAAAGAAGTATTGCCTTCTACAGTGATTTTTTTCTCTTTAATAACCATGTAAATCGGATCAGCTGGCAAAGACCACCACATAGGAAACAGCACAATAAAAGGCAGGTACATCATCATTAAAGGGCTATGGTTTGCCTTTACGTTAGCGTTTGGGCGCAAAATGCATTTGAAAGCTAAGCGTCAATTCTTCACCGGTTTTGATGGTGCCAAAGACGGCTGTCGGAGGAGACAGCTGAAACGCTGAAAAGGAGGTGACCGTGCTGCCCTGAAAGTGGATAATGTCGTCATTTAACGTGTACTCGACAGTAAGCTGCACCTCTTTTTTATTGCCGGCAACAGTCAGGCTTCCATTTGCTTTTACGGTAGAAGCAGTGATTTCTTCAACGTTTTCTAACTGAAAGACTGCATTTGCGTGTTGATTGCTTTTTAAAGCTTCATAGGCATTATTATCCATTTGGCGCTTACCACTTTTCAGCGTTTCAACGGGCATGACTACTTCCATTGCACTGATCTCTTCCAACTGCCCGTTTTTGATTAACATATTCGCTGTCCCTTTGGCTTGATTGGAAGTCATTGTCCAATCATGAAGGGTGGAGGTGCCTGCAACTGTAAGTTCATGTTCTTCAGACAGGGTGTAATCTGATTGTGCATTCACCTGAAATACGATGAAGAGTATTGCTATAAGTGCTATCCAAAGATGTTGCTTGGTGTTTTGCATGGCTATTGGTATTTGGTTGTTCAATTATTTCAATGGTAAAATTACCTGAAGCGCTACCCAATAAATATGATGTTTATCATGTATTAAGCTATTTCTCCTCATACATCATTATCCTCCTGAATGCATCCCGGCAACAGTCGCATGTTAAAGGATGGCCAGAGATATTGACAATTGGTAGACACCTAATAAATCTTCTAAGTGCGATTCGAACGGATCATCATGATGGATGTAGGACGATATCGTCCATCCATCCATTCACAACCTGATATATGTCATAGTTTATGCAAGAGCGGTTGTTTATCTTGACAAAAAGGATAACCATGAATAAAATTGTCGCCGCAATTGATTTCTCTGATGCTTCAGGCAATGCCAGCAATTTTGCTGCAGCTTTGGCAGGAGCAATGAAGGCAAAACTAATTTTAGTTCATGCCTTCTTTATTCCACCTCCACCGCCTCATCACGCCGATCTGGTGATTGATATGAGTGATGATGTCGCAAGCAGCAGGGCAATGCTTGCATCTGAGAAAGAGCGCATCAGCCGGACATATGACATTAAAGTGGAGACTTTTTTTTCTACAAAACCGCTATTGGCTCAACTCTCAGCAATAGTTAAAACAAATAACGTCGGCTTGGTAGTTGTGGGCATTAGGGGATCCAATGCTTTCAGCAAAAGACGTTTGGGAAGCACAGTCATATCTTTATTCAGGAGTTTAGAATTTCCAGTGTTGGTAGTACCTGAGCAGGTTATCTATCGTTATATAGCTTCTATTTTGTTTGCATATGACGCCACTGCTATCAATAAGCAGAACAGACTCCATGCGCTCTTATGGCTGGCAAAACTATTGAAAGCCAGTGTGCATGTAGTGCACGTAAAGACTAAAAAAGGGAGCAAAGAAGCAGTAGTTCGATTGAGTCGAATCATGAAGAAAATACAATATTCGCTGATGAATATTGAGGATGACTGCGTTTTTGCAGGGCTTACCACTGGTATTGCTAAGTTAAATCCTGATCTGCTCGTTACCGTGCCGGGCTATCATAATATCTGGCTAGGGGAAGAGCAGCAGAGCAATACTCGGAAGTTATTATTTCGCACCAATGTATCCTTGCTGGTTTTGCCTAACTGATCACAGCAAACTGCTACACGGCTTCATTCCCATATACTACTGGTGCTAAGTTTTCCTGTTCATCATCTGTAAACAAGCGGGATTTGATGTAAAAGCGAATACCCATAGGGCTTTCCAAAGAAAAGCTGGCGCCTCTTCCCGGGGTAACATCAACGGTGAGGTGTGTATGCTTCCAATATTCAAACTGATCGCTACTCATGTAAAATTTACATCCATGAACAGTGCCCAGCATGACATCGCTTTGGCCTATCTTGAATTCACCATCAGCAAAGCACATAGGGGAGGAGCCGTCGCAACAGCCGCCACTTTGGTGAAACATGAGCGGTCCATTGTCGACTTTGAGTGTATCAATTACCTTTTCAGCTTCTTCGGTAATGTTTATTCTGGGATGCATAGGTCGATATAAATTAAGCCTTTCTCTATTGCTAGAGAAAGGCTGTGAAGTGGAATTTTATTTAAAAAATCTAAAAGAAACCAAGTTTCTGCTTGCTATAGGAGATGAGCATGTTTTTGTTTCTCCTATAATGATCTAACATCATTTTGTGTGTTTCTCTGCCAAAACCTGATTTCTTATAGCCGCCAAACGGGGCATGAGCAGGATAAGCATGGTAACAGTTCACCCAGACGCGTCCAGCTTCAATGCCGCGAGGTACCTGATACATCTCATGCGCATCGCGTGTCCAGACGCCAGCACCCAGGCCGTACATCGTGTCATTGGCTATCTCTAAGGCCTCCTCTGTGGTTTTAAAGGTGGTGACCGAAACAACAGGTCCAAAAATTTCTTCCTGAAATACTCGCATTTTATTATGGCCTTTGAAGATGGTAGGTTCAATGTAGAATCCATTTTCCAGACCGCTATTCATCTTAAACGCTTTACCGCCTGTTAGCACTTCTGCGCCTTCTTCCTTGCCAATATCGAAGTAAGAGAGGATTTTCTTATGCTGGTCTTCAGAAGCCTGAGCACCCATCATGGTATCAGGATCAAGAGGATTACCCATTTTTATTGCCTTCGTTCTAGCGACAACTCTTTCCATGAAAGCATCATAAATAGCCTCATGCACCAAAATCCTTGAGGGTGCTGTACAAACTTCACCCTGGTTGAAAGCAAATAATACAGCGCCTTCAATCGCTTTGTCCAGATAGTCATCATCTGCATCCATCACACTTTTGAAGAATATATTGGGTGATTTTCCGCCCAATTCCATCGTTACAGGGATAATATTTTCAGAAGCGTACTGCAAAATAAGACGACCAGTAGTAGTTTCCCCAGTAAAAGCTACCTTAGCTACACGACTTGAGCTCGCCAGCGGTTTACCAGCTTCTGTTCCAAAGCCATTCACGATGTTCAGAACACCTGGAGGGAGTATATCCTGAATAAGCTCCATGAAAACCATAATACTGGTGGGCGTTTGCTCCGCAGGTTTTACGATCACACAATTACCGGCTGCCAGTGCCGGGGCAATTTTCCAGGCTGCCATTAATAAAGGGAAGTTCCAGGGGATAATTTGTGCTACAACGCCTAGTGGTTCTTTTATGTTAATTGAGACTGTGTTTTCATCCAGTTCACTGGCTGTTCCTTCTTCTGCCCTGATAACGCCGGCAAAATAACGATAATGATCTACTACCAATGGTAGATCTGCATTGAGCGTTTCGCGCAATGCCTTGCCATTGTCGAGCGTTTCAATGCGGGCCAGGTAATCAAGGTTTTCTTCTACGCGGTCGGCAATTTTT
>JBGSXH010000264.1:0-2131 GCA_041751515.1 Cyclobacteriaceae bacterium
AAAGTTCCAGTTGTTGCTCCAAAGGGGAAAGAGGCTCTCCCTTCTGAAAAACTATTAATCACCTGCTCAACCCTGGCGGGTACCCCAAAGCTATATTTACCGGGTCTCATAGGCATAAGGCAGGTCATTTTAGAACATTACTGCTAGTAGGTCAACGCTCAACTACTCTTCGACTCTTCTTTTTAGATATGCATTGCTTCCTCTTACAAACTTAACCCCATCCTTAAATACTACTCTTGGAGACTGTATAACCATGGAAGAACCGGACTCAGAAGTATAATCCTCAAATACTAAAGTTTCTTCACATTCTAGGTACAACTCTTCTGCTTCATCCAGGTAAGCTTTGTAAACCGAATAGGAGTTATAATTCTCATTGTAATTGGATACATATTTCCAATGCTTGATTATCGCCGCAGCATTATTGGCATCTACAGCACCAGTAGGTATACCGTTATATATTGTATCAGGGTTTGAGAAGTAGGGAATCATGATAAAATCATCCTCTCCACTGGACAATGCATCATCCGTATAGCCAAGAATCGTAGTGAAAATCTCGTTCCCATCATCATCCAAAGCAGTGTATGCTCTTCCGTTCGGTGAAAAAAAAGAAAAAATACCGCTTTGCGATCTGGAATTTCCTGCTGCCAGCAAATACCCCATCTGTCGAGAAAGAGAATAATTAGTACCCAAGCATGCATAATGCAAGACCATAAATGCGGCAAATCGAGAGTTGGAGTAGCCAGAAGCCCCACAACTTTGATCGTCATCTATCACTACTGCCACCACGTCCGCTTTATACATATCTCTGTCACTATTAAACCTGGGAAGCGCACCCTCTGTTGTTAATTGATCAAGTAGTGCTCGCTTGCACATATTGAGCGAATTGTCTGCTTTAAAAAGCCCAGTTAATGTTACTTGTCTATTTACTCCACTTCTCTTGAAGGCTTCATTGAGGTTTTGAATAGATTGTCGAATGGTTTTAGCTGCAGAATCAGGACCATTCATCTTAGATATCGCCTGTTCGGTGGCGTATACTATCAATGAAATATTACTTTCTTCTTGTGCATAGGCGGAGATTGGAATCATCGATATCCATATCACAAAAAGACAAAATTTAGTTAAACGTATAATTTGTTCCATTAACCTTAAAATTAGATTGAGTGGTAATTGATTTTGACCCTGTCTGAGCCGGGACTTCCAAAATTATGGGTTGACCAGCATTTGGATTTAGAATACCTTTCGCTCCTAATGTACGACCGTAATAATTCGTAGCTGAAGTCAGATAGTAATTTTTCAATTCCGGGACTGTATCGAGGGCGTTGAGCACTTCTTGCCTTGGATGTCTATATCTACCATTTTTTCCACTACTCAAAATGGCAACAACCGACTTGCTAGTGGTTATCCAAGTACTATTCGAGCTGCATCTACTTCCATGATGATTGACTGTGTAGGCACTCAGTGGGAAGTAATTGGTAGCGACTGAAGTTTCAACATCTGTAAAACCACAAGAATAGCTTCCGTCGCAGGTAGCAGGCTGACTGCCATTCTTTCCACCTATGTCCGATCCATTCATATACTGAAATTTTCCAAAATTTGCCAGAAAAACGATGCTCAGGTCATTTTCATCTGGATTCGTAACACCGGTTAGTAAGTTTTCGTTTCCGACGCTATTCTTTTTCACTACTCCATTCACAGCCACGCACTGAAGATTAATCATTTTGTGATTAAACATATCAATGGTATGACCTGGAGTTATTACTTTATATTTAAACTTTGACACCAATCCCCGATATGTAGTGTAAATACCTGTAGTTGGTGCATAGGTTGTCCCCCTGTCCAGCACAGAATCAATGGTAATGTTTCCACTGTCAGCCTGCTGCATAACATAAACCAAGCCTCCAATATGATCTGAATCATAATGCGACGCAATAACATAATTAATCGTGTCAATGTTTAGTGTGTTTTTCATATATTTATAAACATCGTCTCCCGCTCTCTTTAGTCCGCCATCAAAAAGCACAGTTTTCTGCACCGTCCCACTCGAATCATAAGAGACAAAAAAAGTGGAAGCACCTTGACCCACATCAAAATGGTAAATTTTCAGAGTCTGACACCAACCTATGTAAAATAA
>JBGSXH010000265.1:0-2173 GCA_041751515.1 Cyclobacteriaceae bacterium
ATTGTCCAACAAAAGCAATCAATTTCGGAATTTTCTCCTCCTAATGATAGAGTATCACTTCATAGCATCCATGCAAAAGGGCGCATTTACATCTTGCAATACAGCATACCTTGTCATCACAATTTGATCCACTAAAAGGTAAACATGCGATGCAGAAAAAAGATAAGACTCCAAAGACTTGACCAATAGCATTCCAGACAAACAAGCTCAGGAAAAATAAAATTTTATTCTATATAATTAATTTTATTTGGCCTATTACCTATACATCAGTATGTATTACATCAATGAACCAAACATTATTCGTTAATAAATAGCCAGCTTGCAATGTGAAAATATTTCACATCTGTCCGCCAGTTGCGGAGCTTAATAACAAATTATGAAAAAGTCTATCAGTTCAGTATTAGTCAGAAGAGTACTTAAAAGTGTTTCTGCATTCTCAATGCTGGCAATATTAGTCATAGCAGGATGCAGTGACGATAAGGATGCAGATCCTATTCCTGTAGTTCCCGTCATTCCTGAAGCTCCTATGGTCATGTCTACCGATCCTGCAATGGATGCCGTTGATATCGCCAGAAACAAATCGATTTCAATAAATTTCAGTACTGAAATGGATACTGAAACGATTAATGCATCCACTTTCACCATGATGCAGGGAACAAACGAAATTGCGGGAACTATTAGCTATTCCGGAACCACAGCGGTTTTTGAGCCTGCAACCTTCCTGGAGTCCAACACGCTTTATACTGCAAAAATAAGCCGTGATGCCAAAAATCTTGAAGGAACTTCTCTTGAAGCGAAAGAATGGAGTTTCACTACGGTCGCCAGCCATAATGCAAGCATGAATGCGGTAAACCTGGGCGCGGCAGCGAATTATGTAATTCTTGCCAAAACCGGGATCAGCACCGTACCTACCTCTGCCATTACTGGTGATATTGCTGTGAGTCCTAATAATGCTGAGTCGATCACAGATTTCAGCCTGACTCACTTTACAGGATATGCAGCATCTTCTCAGGTAACGGGCAGAGTATATGCAGCAGAAATGGCTGCTCCCACTTCCAGTAATCTGACCACCGCTGTAGAAAACATGCTGACAGCCTATACCGATGCAGCAGGCCGCGCGAACCCAGATTTCTTCGAATTATTCACGGGCGATGTCAGTGGTAAAACTTTAGTCCCTGGCTTGTACAAGTGGACCAATACTGTGATAGCACCAACAGACTTCACCATTTCCGGAGAAGAAAATGATGTTTGGATTTTTCAGATCGCAGGTGACTTAAAATTAAGCTCAGATGTGAAGATCACCTTAAGTGGTGGTGCGCAGGCCAAAAACATTTTCTGGCAGGTAGCTGGAGAAGCAGTGATTGAAGCAGGCGCTCATTTCGAAGGTGTCATATTGTCTCAGACTGCAGTGCACCTTAGAACTGGCGCAAGCATGAATGGCCTTATACTGGCCCAATCTGCTGTAACGTTGCAGTCCAGCACAGTAACACAACCAGCAAACTAAAAGCTGTTTTTTAAATGAATTGATTAAAAGGACGGGATGTATTTCCCGTCCTTTTTGCGTTTGTATTGCTCTGTTGATGATGTCTTTTCTCACCGTTCCTGATAGTTCCCTCAAATACCACCCAATCACTCTCATTGCTTTTAGACAATTGTCAATCCAAAGCTCACAAAGCCCCCTCACCCCAACCCAAAAGCCCTCTTAATCCCCAACTCCAAACCCCGGATTTCCGCCAAGCCGCGCAGCCGGCCGATACCGGAATAGCCAGGAATCACATTCTTCTGCAGATCATCCAGCATCTGGTGACCATGGTCCGGGCGCATGGGAATGCCAGGGTTTTCGCCTTTCAGTTTGCGTTTGTGTTGTTCTTCCAGAATCGCATTGATAACAGCAAACATATCCACATCCCCGTCCAGGTGGTCAGCCTCATGAAAGTTACCTTCCTCATCCCTCTTAGTGCTGCGCAGGTGCACGAAGTGCATCCTTTCCCCGAGCCTTTCCACAATGCCGGGCAGGTCATTGTCTTTGCGCACGCCCAGCGAGCCGGTGCACAGGCAGAAACCATTACTGTCGCTGTCCACATAACCAAGCAGCTGTCGGATATCCTCTTCCGTAGAGACAATCCGGGGCAGCCCCAGCACCGAAAATGGCGGATCATCCGGGTGGATCGTC
>JBGSXH010000266.1:0-2139 GCA_041751515.1 Cyclobacteriaceae bacterium
GTGCATCGGTAAGCGCGGTAAGTATCCGTACAATTTCACGATGCTCAGCATATTCGAGCTCTCTGATGCGATTGTTGGTCTCCAGCACTTCAGTAGGCTCCAGATAAACCGTTTGTCCGGTGGCAGATTCATCGTGTACAAAACCCTTGATTCTCCGCTTATACTCCGCCAATACTGGAATGACCATACGCCCGGAACGGATCGTCAAAGAGACGCCTTCTGGCGTATAGCCCTGTTGTCGCGCTGAGCGAAGAATACTGTCCAGCGTTTTTCTCAAATGTACCTGTTCTTGCTGGTGTGAGGACCTGATTTGCTGTAAAGTTGTTGAGGCATTGGCCCGAACAGCCCCCTTTTCATCAATTACCCGATCGAGTTGCTGCATGAAACCTTTGTGGATCATCATGCCCTCGCCTACCTGACTCAATAAAGGATATTCAAGTTTTTTTTCTTCTGTGCTAAAAAATTTAAGACAGGAGGTCAATGTATTTAAAGCAACCTTGAGATCATAGAATTCGTCGGAAGCTAAAAAAGCGCCCTCTATCCTTGCTTTTTTCAAATAAGGAAAAATATCGATATACCCGGAAGAAGGAAAAGGC
Source organism: Cyclobacteriaceae bacterium (assembly GCA_041751515.1). Lineage (GTDB taxonomy): Bacteria > Bacteroidota > Bacteroidia > Cytophagales > Cyclobacteriaceae > JBGSXH01. The sequence continues at coordinate 597 of JBGSXH010000266.1, forward strand.
TCTGCCAGTTGCAAGATCCTTACAAATTCTTCAGTTTGCTTGACAAGCTTTTCAATAGTACCAAAATGTACACTGAACTTCATTTTATCGACAAAACCAAGACCCAGGCTACTGCTGCAGTGCGACTTGAGTAATTCTCTTATCTGGTCGAAACTAATCTTTTCTTCAAAATTATCAGGATAGTACATAGAATTATTTACCACTTTGTAGCCTTTCCTGCAGACTTAAACTATCCACAACCGCCGCATAAATGCTTTCAAATTGCTTCGGTTGACTTAAATAATGCTCATAGCTTTTCAGGTAGACCGAGTCTGACACCTCATGTTTTGCATACACTTCATGCTCGTAGTAATAATAGAGTTTTTCCAAAGAATCACGCTTCAGGTTCAAGGTATTTAGCTTACCTTCAAGCATATGCATCTCAATCAAGATACTCACCATTTTCTCTTTAGGCAATAAACCTTTAGGGGTGGAGTTTCTATTGTTGCATGCCAGCAACATAAGGGGAATAATAAGTAAAAAAAGACGTTTCACGGCTGCAAATTAATAAATATGTCCTAATTTTAAAGCTTTTAACAGGAGACAGTTTTCACTCCTGTAAAGACAACAGCATTAAAAGCGTTAAAATTGCACAAAAGCAATTGAATTAAAAACCGGCTTAGCATGAAGGAGCTTCTTAAAAAGCTGCGTAAATATGAGATTCAGATTCGCAAGGTGGTGAATACCCGAATGCAGGGGGATTTCCATTCAATTTTTAAAGGTTCAGGTCTGGAATATGACGATGTTCGCTCCTACCAATATGGGGACGATATCAGAACAATTGACTGGAATGTTTCTGCCAAAGGACATGGTACTTTCGTTAAAACCTATAAAGAAGAAAAAGAACAAACCATCTACTTTTTGCTGGACGTTTCCGGCTCCCAGGAGATTGGCGTTGAAGGACGACAAAAGGTTGATATTGGAAAAGAAATATGTGGTGTTTTAACACTTTCAGCAGTAAAGGAGGGGAATCAGGTAGGGCTGCTTTGCTTTTCTGACCAGAAGGAAAAATATGTGAGACCCGGTAAAGGAATGGCCCATGCTTATGAGCTTATTTCATCGATGGTGAAGCTAAAGCCGTCTTCTGTGAAAACAGATATCCCTAAAAGCATTTTGTATGCCCTGAATCTCATAAAAAGAAGAGCTATTGTGATCTTAATATCCGACTTCATTGATGAGGGCTACGAGCACAATTTGAAAGCCCTGGCAAGAAAGCATGATCTTGTAGTCGTGCACATCAGTGATGTGCGGGAAACGCAATTGCCCGGCTTGGGAATCGTCCCGCTGTATGATAAAGAATCTGGTAAAACTATTTGGGTAAATACTTCTTCAAATGCCTTCAAAAAGGAAATGGGCAGCCTGTTCAGTGGCAGTCATGAATCGTTGGAAAAGTTATGCAAAAAGCATCAGGCCAATTATCTTGCGCTGAATACTGCTAACGACTATGTGCCTGAGTTAATAAAATTATTTAAGATCAGAAATAAAACCCGAAAAAGTGCCTCAT
>JBGSXH010000267.1:0-4043 GCA_041751515.1 Cyclobacteriaceae bacterium
TAGAAGCTTAATTAAAAGCTTTATAAGATTTTGAAGGAACCATGGCTTACCATGGTTCCTTTTTGTGCTTGTGCCTGCCGATAAATTTGTAAAGAGTAGGTGAGCCTGCTATTAAAACAAGCTAAATGTGCTGATTTCTTGAAAAAACTTAGGAATAGAAGCCGGGTAAATTGCTGCTGTGGCAATTAGCCCGAAGACCGCCCCTACCAAATGTGCATCGTGGTTGATATTATCTGCCATCCTCTTTCCTTGATAAATCGAATAAACAATATATAATATGCCTAAAATAAAGCCTGGAATTGGGATGAGTGCAAAGATGTATATAGGGTTTAAGGGAAATAGCAAGACGTAGCTAAATACTATGGCCGATACTCCGCCAGAGGCACCTAAGGCGTTATAGTTAGGGTTTTCCCTGTGCTTTAAAAATGTGGGAATACTGGAGACGACTATGGCAAAGAGGTAAATGCCGGCAAAGAATATATTACCGAGAGAGCCCAAAAGCTGTAGAAATACCCCTTCAATGGCCATTCCGAAAAAGTAAAGGGTAAACATGTTAAAGCCCAGGTGCATATAATCGGCATGTATAAAACCGGAGGTGAGGAATCTGCCATATTGCCCACGTTGCTGAATTATGTAAGGATTGAAGATCCAACGATCGCGGATTGCCGGTTTATTCCAGGCATAAAAGCTTGCCGCCACGGTTATGGCGATAATAATGAAGGTAATAGACATATTTTATTTTTCTCTGTGTAAAAGGTATGCTGTGAATGTTGAAATATCTTCCAACGCTTGATTGTTACTTTTCAGCTGCTTTAGATTGAGCATAGCACGCTCGAAGTAGCTATTCATTTTCTCCTCTGTCAACTCCCGAATTTGCATTTCATTATACAAGGCAGTAACGGCTTTCACCTTTTCCTCAGGATTATCGTAAGTAGAGAGCCATTTTTCAAGTGCTGCAGCCTGTTCTTCATTAGCCAGATTTTTCGCTTGAATGAGTAAAAATGTCTTTTTATTGGATAGAATATCGCCGCCTACCTGCTTGCCAAATTTGGCTTTGTCGGCATAAACATCCAGCAAATCATCTTTTAGCTGGAAACCAATGCCAATGTTTTGTCCAAAGTCATAAAGTGCCTGTAGCTGCTGTGCATCTGCCCCGGCCAGTTTTCCACCCATCCAAAGACTATGACCCAGTAGAACTGCTGTTTTAAGGCGTATCATCTCCAGGTATTCATCTTCAGTCACATCAGTTCTGGTTTCAAAGAGCATATCCATTTGCTGTCCTTCGCAAACCTCCGCAGCAGTTTGGTTGAAAGCTTTCAATACTTCAGGCAGTATTTGCGGATCAATCTCCAGCAATAAGTCATAGGCTTTTACCAGCATCACATCGCCTGAAAGAATGGCGGTGTTATTATCCCATTTTTCATGGACGGTAGCTTTGCCCCTTCTTAAAGGGGCTTCATCCATAATATCATCATGCATTAAGGTGAAATTATGAAAAACCTCTATGGCCATGGCCGGATTCATCGCTTTTCGGTGATCTTCCCTGTAGAGACGATAGGCCAGTAAACTTAGCAGCGGACGTAGCCGTTTGCCACCAAGGCTCAAAATATAATGGATAGGTTCGTAAAGTGCTTCCGGCTCCTTGCCAAAACTTTTATCAGCAACGGCCTTGTCAACCTCTGCCAGTAAATTTTTAATTGTTTCGTTCATTAACTACCTGTTCTGTCAAACATCTGATAAAGTTGTGGAAGATTTTATTTGATAAACTCCAGATCGATGGTTCTCCTGTCGATATCGGTATTGACAACGCGGACATTTACTTTATCTCCCAAAGCAATCATTTTCTTGTTCCGTTTGCCTATGACACGGTAGTTCTTCTCATCAAACTCATAATAGTCGTCGTTCATATCGGCCATTCTCACCATGCCTTCGCACTTGGTTTGAATGATTTCGACAAATATTCCCCATTCTGTCACGCCGCTGACAATGCCTTCAAAGTCCTTATCTTCCACAAGCTGCATGAATTCCACCTGCTTGTATTTAATGGAAGCCCGCTCAGCATCTGCTGCTCGTTTTTCCCTTTCTGAGGCGTGCATGCATTGTTTTTCATAGTCTTCCTGCTCAGCATTTTTGCCACCATCCAGATACTGCTGGAGCAGGCGGTGCACCATCATGTCAGGATACCGGCGGATGGGTGAGGTAAAGTGGGTATAATGCGAAAATGCCAGACCGAAGTGGCCCTTACTTTCGGTAGTATATTTTGCTTTGGCCATGGTGCGAATGGCCAGGCTCTGCAAAATATTGCCTTCTGGCTTGCCTTCGATATTGTCGATAAGGGTATTCAGCGAGCGAGAAATGCCATCCTGTTCGGTATTAAGGTTATGTCCGAACTTTCGTGCAAATAGCGCAAAATCGCTAAGTTTTTCCGGATCCGGATGATCGTGCGTCCTGTAGACAAAGGTCAGGTTTTTCACTTTGCGTTTCTTCTCCAATGTGCTGATGTGCTCTGCTACTTTCTTATTGGCCAGCAACATAAAATCTTCCACCAGCTTATGCGCGTCTTTCCTTACTTTGGGGATAATGCCCAGTGGTTTTCCGTTTTCATCCAATTTGAACTTGACCTCTGTGGTTTCGAAATTGATGGCCCCATGGCGGAAACGTTCCACCCTGAGTTTCAGTGCCAGCTCATTAAGAAGTGTCAGTTCTTTGGCAAAATCACCCTCCAAACTTTCTATTCTTTCCTGAGCTTCTTCATAGGTAAATCTGCGGTTGGAGTGGATAATCGTACGGCCAAACCATTGCTTGTGCACTTGTCCATCCGTATCCATTTCAAAAACTGCACTAAAGGTGAGTTTATCTTCCTCAGGTCTCAAAGAGCAAAGATTGTTGGATAGTCTCTCTGGTAACATCGGTACTGTGCGGTCTACCAGATAGACTGATGTTGCACGGTCGAATGCCTCCTGGTCAAGGATGCTGCCTTCTTTTACATAATGCGTAACGTCGGCAATATGAACGCCGATTTCATAAAAACCTTTTTCGAGCTTTCTAAAGGAGATGGCATCATCAAAATCTTTGGCATCTTCCGGGTCGATGGTCAGCGTAATGATGTCGCGCATGTCCCGGCGATTTTTAATCTCTTCTTCGGAAATAGTATCCGAAATTTTCTCGGCTGCTTTTTCGAGGTTTTCGGGAAATTTGAAGGGCAGGCCAAACTCAGCCATAATGGAATGAATTTCAGCTTCATTGTCTCCGGCTTTACCAAGAATATCCGTCACCTTTCCCGTCGGGTTTTTAGCTTTTTCCGACCATTCGGTTATTTCTACAATAACTTTATCATTATGTTTCGCGCCGTTTAAATCACCCAGTTTTATAAATATATCCTGGTGCATTTTACGGTTATCGGCAACAACGAAGGCGTAGCGGGGTGATAATTCCAGCTTGCCAACAAATGAACTACGGCCTCGTTTAATGATTTCTGCTACTTCACCTTCCGCTCTTTTCTGCTTGAGCTGATGGTAAACCAAAACTTTGACGGTGTCGCCATCCAGCGCACCATTGAGGTTTTCGGCTTTTACCATGACATCAGTCTCAGTTTCGGCAGATACAATGAACGCAGTCCGAGGATTTACATGGTCGACATTGCCGGTAATATACACTTGTTCAAGAGAGGTTTTATAGCTGTTGCGGCCAACTTTAAATATGCGTTCTCCGGTTTCCATGTCTAGCAACACTTCGGTTAATAACCTTTTGGAAGGCTTGTCCAGGAGATTGAGCTGGGCGCTCATTTCTTTAAAATTAAAAGCTTTGGTAGGGTTATCTGACAGTAGCTTTTGTATGTTCTTCTCTAAAAGCTGAGGGGAGATATCTGTCGCTTTTGCTTTTTCTTTTGGCTTTTTCTTTTTACTCATAAAATTTTACTTAATGCAGCTCTTTTCTGTAAGGCTACGCGTCTTATTGCTTCCGGATCACATACCGGAATAGCGTCTATTAATTTTCGGGTGTAAGCCGATTTTGGGTTTTGGTAGAGTTCATCGGGAAAACCT
>JBGSXH010000268.1:0-4492 GCA_041751515.1 Cyclobacteriaceae bacterium
AAATTGGCTATCCCGATGAATGGAGAGATTATAGCAAGGTGGAAATTGGTCCTGATGATTATTTCGCCAATGTACTCTCCGCTTCAAAGGCACAATATGACTATAATTTGGCCAAATTGGGTCAGCCGGTCAATAAGAATGAATGGTTTACCACCCCTTCAACCGTAACAGCTTATTATAATCCTTCGGCAAATGAAATTGTGTTTCCGGCTGGCATTTTACAACCGCCTTATTTTAATTATGAAGCCGATGATGCACTCAATTATGGTGGTATAGGTATGGTAATCGGGCATGAGCTGACCCATTCATTTGATGATCAGGGAGCACAATTTGATAAAGATGGCAATGTAAATAATTGGTGGACCAAAGCTGATTACGAAGAGTTTAATGCCAGAACGCAAGCCGTAGTGGAGCTCTACAGCAGCTTTACCGTTTTGGATACACTGCATATCAATGGCGCCATGACCGTGGGAGAAAATACTGCCGACTTGAGTGGTATAGCTGTTGCCTATGATGCTTTTAAAATGACGGAGCAAGGAAAAGATACGACTACAATCGATGGCTATACACCCGACCAGCGCTTTTTTATGTCCCTGGCCAAAATTTGGCAAGTGAAGATGAAAGAAGAGTATCTTCGCTTATGGATCAAAACCAATTCACATTCGCCACCAATTTGGCGGGTAAATGGCCCGCTGATGAATATGCCTGCTTTCTATGAAGCCTTTGCTATAGCTCCAGGGGATAGCATGTATTTGCCCGAAGAAAAGAGAATAGCGGTTTGGTAGTTTAAGGAGGAGCGTTTGCTGATGCTGTGAGATCAATTTGAACAGAAGAATAATAGCTCAAGGACAGAGATTTTATCGAGGTTCTAGTTCACCAAGATAATCCAGAGATTAATTTTTATAATGGGAGAGGAAGTAGATAGTGATACACTTAATAGCTGAAGTATATCGATTCTGATGTTATGTAACGTAGCTATATTTTAGCTAACTTGGAGGATAAAAAGATCATTTTTATGGAAGTTTGTCATAGAAGTTTTTAGATAAAATTACTATTGATGGAACCAGTATCAATTGGAAGGCTATACGATAAAATCGCAGATTGGTGGTACCAATATCATCATGCGAGCGATTATGGCTTAGCAGCTATAAAAAAAGCAATTGCATTTCACCCTGGTATAAAAACAGCACTGGATGTTGGTTGCGGGGCAGGAGGGAGATTGATCCATGCATTGGTGGCAAAGGGTAGCGCCGTTCATGGCATTGACATATCTGAGAGAATGATTCAGATTGCCCGGGAGAATCATCCGAACGAGACATTCGAAGTACAGGACATTTGCAGCTGGCAGATAAAGGCTAAGTATGACTTTATTTATGCCTGGGATAGTATCTTTCATATACCTCTGGAAGCACATGCATCTGTAATTAAAAAATTATGCAAGGCGCTTAAGCCTGAAGGCATATTGTTATATACCTGCGGAAATGAGCAGGGGGAGCATACTGACCAATGGATCAACGACACGTTTTACTATAGCTCCATTGGAATTAACCAAAATCTCCAGCTCCTTATGGCATCTGGTCTCAGCATATTGCACCTTGAGCTGGACCAGTATCCGGAAAAGCACGTGGTGGTCATTGGTAAATCAAGTGTTGCCAGATCGTAGCATGCTGTCAGCCGTTGGGGTGATTCTTTCAAGGGAATAAATTATGTTCAAAAGGTGACCTTTTCGCTCTTTATGGTGACAACGCTCACACCCTCTGACAGTCTGATGCTTGAGGAATTTCTACGAAGACTATGGGGGAAGAACCCCTTATAATTGGTCAGAAACAATGCCTGCAGTGATAGAAATCCGTTCTAAATATCCTATCAACCATAATTATAATTTATTATCCACTTCCCCTTCTCCTGTAAGCAGATACGCTTCCAAAGGCACAAGTATATCCAGTCCGACGTCGGTGTTGGTGAAGAAAACGAAGCCAAAACTTTTTTCATTGATCAACATGGGACAAATTTTAAGTACTCCCTTGGTGCTCCTTGACGCTGCTCCGTAAGCTTTATGAGTAGCGTTAGCCATACTGAAGTGCATCATGTCTTAATTTAAAATTAGATAGTTTTGGCCTATGTACCACCCATCATAATTTTATATTATTTTATCATAACTTATCTTATAATTATGATAGCAAATGTAAATAAAACAGCGGCCAGCTAACTAACCGACAACATACAATCGTGCAATTTTTTACTTCAATTTTAGGCAACACTCTTTTGCTGGCATTTAGCCTGCACTTATTCAGTTGTTCAAATAACAACGATACCATAGATAGCTACCTGGGTTTCAAGATTCCAAAGCAGGAAGTTGATGATTATATTTTGCAGCAAATGGAGGAACTGACTATACCTGGAGTTTCCATTGCATTTATTAACGATGGCGCTATGGCTTACCATAACACCTATGGCTTTGCTAATGTAGAAAATGGAATTGAAATAGATGCAACGACCATTTTCGAGGGGGCATCTCTCTCGAAATCTGTTTTTGCTTATTTCGTGATGACCTTTGTGGACAAGGCCCAATTGGATTTAGATCAGCCACTGTACAAGTACCTTCCTTATGAAGATATTGCAGATGATGATAGGTATAAGGACATTACCGCCAGAATGGTGCTGAGCCACAGGACCGGATTCCCCAACTGGCGCGAAAATGAAAAGGACGGTAAGCTTCAAATAAAGTTTGATCCTGGTTCTGATTATCTGTATTCAGGAGAAGGTTTTCAATACCTGGCTTTGGTACTGAAAACCATCGCCAGCACAGATTGGGCAGGTTTGGAAGCGATATTCCAGGAAAGAGTCGCCATACCACTCAATCTTGAACATACCGTGTTCATTCAAAACGAATATACCAGGCAGAACAAAGCTGAGCCTTATGATGAGCAGGGTAATTGGATTGATTGGAAGAACGACTATTGGTATATTAAGAACGATAGTGTTTTTGTTGCTGCGGCGTCTATTCACTCCGAATCAGTCGATTTTGCCAGGTGGATGGTCGGTGTAATGGATGACAAAATACTTTCCCCAGAGCGCTATGAGGAGCTTTTAAAACCACATTCCCTCATTGAAGAATCAGACTTTTATAATGTTGATTATACTTTAGGCTTCGTTCATCTCGATATACCGTTGACAGACTTCTATTCCCATGGCGGCAATAATGAGGGGTTTACCTCCTGGTTTGCATTGGATAAAAGTAAGAAATGGGGATATGTCTTATTTACAAACTCTGAGGGAGGTGAAGCACTTGGCAATAATTTGCTCATGTATATGCTTGCAGGCCCTGATAAAAAAAGTTTATACCTGGTGATTGGTTTCCTGCTCGTTGCATTCCTCGCAGTGATAGGATTCAGTATTTTCATGTTGTTAAAAGCAATCAAAGGAAAGCGTAGTTCAGCTTCATGATTTTTGCTCACCATGAAAACATTGGGAAGAATGGTCCTAATCCTTTCTTTTAAAGCAGGCTCAAGATATTATGTAGTTGCTTCGAGAATAGCCGTCATACTTCAATGGCCTCATTGGAAAGATGACTTTCAAGGTATCTGGTGTAAACTAAACCTGGGGCATCACATGCCCACCAGGTACCTATCAGTCTAGTATCGGATTGATATTTCTTTAGTGATGACGATATCCAAAAATTACAAAATCTTAGTATAGTTAGCCATCCACAGAATCTTCATAAACTAGGAGCTAAATGGTATTAACTTAATACTGCGTTAAATAACGTAAAATTAAGTTGTATAACTCAACTATGCGTTATATATTGGTACTATGAAAGAATTAACGCAAAGGGAATTAGAAGTATTGGAGATACTTTGGGACATTAAAAGTGGTTTTGTAAAAGACGTCATCGACAGGTTTGAGGAACCGAAGCCCCCTTATACAACGGTATCTTCCATCATCAGGATTTTAGAATCCAAAGGTTTTGTAACACATAAAACTTATGGTAAAACCCACGAATACACGCCAGCTGTATCCAGGATCAAGTATAAAAAAAGCATGCTAAAGCAAATGGTATCGGTTTTTTTTGAAGGGTCTTTCGATAATGTCGTTTCCTTCATGACCAAAGAGAACGAGCTCAGCGAAAAGGAAGTGAATGAAATTGCTGCACTTATTGAGCAATATAAAAACAAAAAAGATGCATAGTTTTTTATTATACCTGGGAGAGGTCAGCGTTTGCCAGACGGTATTTTACATCCTGTATCTATTGGCGTTCCGTCGGCTTTCATTTTTTCAGCTGAACAGGGTATTCCTGATCTCAGCAACATTGGTAAGTTTTTTCATTCCGGTAATCAGCATTCCTCTATGGAGTGGGCCCTCAACAGTAGTGGGTATGGGCTTAAACCAAAGCCTTCAAAATTTAGGGACCGCAATGAATACGGCCGGAGCAACAGAAGTCAATGAGCATGTATTCAATATGTCCTGGCTATTGCTAATGATAACAGGGGTT
>JBGSXH010000269.1:0-7307 GCA_041751515.1 Cyclobacteriaceae bacterium
TTGTTCTCACGATTAGTAGAATGGGTAATTCCGCTGAGCTTGCTATCTATTTTTCCAAGTATTGCCTACACTATCTCACAAGGCGTTTATGAATTTGCCTTCTTCGATGTCATATTTTTATGCATATTACTGTATGTGGGCTTTGGTAAAAACATTGAAAACAACAATCGAAAGTTATTGTACATGGCTTTCCTTTACTGCACCGCATTGCTGTTGTTGATTTATGTCGGAGCCGCAGGTCCCGGTCAACTATTTTTGTACACTGCCTGTATACAGGGTTTACTTATATTGTCCAGTAGATATGCCTATTTGTGGAGCTGGCTCAATCTTGCGGCAGTGTTTATTTTTGCCATCGTCCTGCATTTTCAGTTAAGCCCGATGGAGGCTGCCAATGACTTCGATGTTGTGGAATGGTTAGTCATTGCAACTAACCTGATTTTCTTAAGTTTTCTCTCTTCAGCACTAATTCCTCAGATATTTTATGGTCTGTCAGTAACATTCAGAAGCCATCAGGACTTGCAAAAGAAGCTCTCTCTTAAAAATAAAGAACAGAAAGTGCTTCTTGTGGAGCTTAAAGAAAAAAATATGGAGCTGGAACAATTCGCCTATATCGCCTCTCACGACTTGCAGGAACCTTTACGTATGATTGGCAGCTTCATGGGCTTATTGCAAAAGAATTATCAAACTCAATTAGACGATAAAGCAAATCAATACATTCACTTTGCGGTCGATGGGGCCAGGAGAATGAAAGCGATCATTCTGGACTTGCTTGAATATTCCAGAGCAGGCAAACCAGACCATACTGTTGAAAAAATATCTTTTTCTGAAGTTCTGGAAGAATACGCTGAACTTCGCAGGGATATTATAGCGCAAAAAGATGCTACAATTATATACAATAATTTACCTGAAATAAATGGCTACAAATTGCCCCTGGTGCAGGCTTTGTATAATTTGATTGATAATGCATTAAAATATGCTAAAGAAGAAGTTGCCCCTAAGGTTTCTATTTACGTTATTGATAAGGATGACGAATGGTTATTTTCTGTAAAGGACAATGGTATTGGTATAGAGGAGCGATTTTTTGACAGAATCTTTGTTATGTTTCAACGCCTTCATAATAAAGATGAGTACCATGGAACTGGAATAGGGCTGGCTATTGTCAAGAAGAATATTGAAAGTATGAATGGAAAGATTTGGGTTGAGTCAGTGAAGGGAGAAGGCAGCACTTTCCACCTTACTGTACCAAAGCTTCCTTAAAATAAGGGATTTATGAGTAACGCACATATATTATTGGTTGAAGATAACGATGGGGATATTCTTCTGACAAAAGAAGCTTTTGATGAGCGTAAGATCATTCAAAAAATAAGTGTTGTTAGAAATGGAGAAGATGCAATCGATTTTCTGCTAAAACAAGGAAAATTTAAGGATGCTGAAAGACCAGACCTGATTTTGCTGGACATCAACCTACCCACCAGGAACGGTCATGAGGTGCTTGTAATCATTAAATCTCACGAACACCTCAGAAAGATTCCTACGATCATGTTAACGACCTCTGCTTCAAAAAAAGACATCGAAAATGCCTATTACAACCACGCCAATAGTTATATATTGAAGCCTTTAGAAATGGAAGAGTTTATGACCGCAATCAGGAAAATTGAAGAGTTCTGGCTTAACTTGTCTCAATTGGCAGAAGAGTAAATAAACGATATTACGCAGTCAGTAAACCCTTGAGGCGGTCATCATGATAGTCTTCAATAAAGCCGATAATATTAGGATAGCGCCTAAATTCATTTTTATCGTGCATGGTCGTTATTACCAAAGCATCCATACCTGCATTCTGTGCAGCTTCCACTCCTTTGGGTGCATCTTCAAAAACGAGGCATTCCTGCGGCTTCAAATTGAGTGCGTCGGCTGCTTTCAAAAACGTCTCTGGCTCCGGCTTGCTTAAATCTACCTCATCGGCACTGATGAGTGCCTGGAAATACTGGCGAATAGCCATGCCATCTACAATGAAATCGATATTATGCATAATCGCTGCAGACCCAATCGCCATGGCAATACCCGAGGATGCTGCATTTTCAAGAAAGTTTTCCAGGCCTGGCAGCAGCTGCATGGACGGCTTGTATAGCTCCTGATATTTAGCCTCTTTATTAATCGAATGTCGATTTAACTCCTCCTTGCCAAAGTGATTTTTCCCAAATATGCGCGCCAACACTTCCTCATTTTTTCCATACATTTCTGCCTTCACATTTTCGTAGGAAATATTTGCACCCAGCTCTTTGACCAGTACCTCATACCAGGCATCGGTATGGTAGGCCATGTCATCAATGAGGGTGCCGTTGAGGTCGAAAATAAACCCTTTATATTTGTTGGTCATGCGATTCATATACTATGCATTCTTGTTGATGGAAGACTTTAGAACTTTGGAACGAATAGAATGTTAAAATTTACGTTTCGATGTCTCTCATACTTTTTTTCGCAGTCTGCTATATTAGCGCAACCTTGCGACTTCAGTCACACACGCTGCAGCTGAAAAACTCAACTCCTTCCTTCTGATTGCTTTAAGGCTTTATACCTTTTAATGGCTTCTATAAAATAATAATCGCCATAAGTGAGCGGAGTATCTACTTCCGTACCATGCGGCAGATGCCCCACCCCATGCCGGAGTAAGAAGCCACCGTTGGTACCGGCGGGAGCAAGGTAAGGCTCAGCAGCGAGCGAGCTCAATATCGTACGGCTGGTTTCTATGTACTGCTCCGCATCTCCGGCCTCCACAAATCCCTGAAGCTCGAGTAAGGCCGCTGCAATAATTGCCCCTGCAGAACTGTCTCTGAGTTCATCAGGAATATTGGGTGCATCAAAATCCCAATAGGGAATTTTATCATCTGGTAAATTGGGATGATCGAGGATGAAGGCCGCAATTGCCTGAGCCTGGTCCAGGTATTTTTGATCTCTGGTGAAGCGATACATGACAGTGTAACCATAAAGGCCCCAGGCCTGTCCTCTGGCCCATGCAGAATTATCGCTGTAACCCTGAGCTGTTTTTTGTTCATTCACTGCTCCGGTTGCTGCATCATAGTTAACAACGTGGTAGCTGCTGTTATCTTCCCTGAAGTGATTGGCAGTAGTTGCGTCAGCATGTTTGATGGCAATATCATAATAACTGGAATCGCCGCTGTGAGCAGTCGCCCAGAAGAGCAATTCGAGATTCATCATATTATCTATTATGACAAGATAATCGCCCTCTTCTGAATCCCAGGACTTGATTACGCCAACATTTTCATCGAACCTGCTGCTGAGTGATTTAGCACTTTGAATCAATATGTCTTCATACTCCGGCTTCGGCGCGATTTTAAGGGCATTGCCAAAGCTACAAAACATCATGAAACCCAGGTCATGCGTGCTGGTATTGTGTTGTTCCTCTTTCAATACCTCCATGATGCGATGGGCCTCATTCCGCAGCGCTTCATTGTCCTGCTGCTCATGCAAATACAACAGTGTGCCAGGGTAAAAGCCACTGCACCACCATTCTGAACCGGATGTTTCCAGGCTGTCTTCGGCAGCATGGTAGGTTTTGGGAAAGCGGTCTTCAGGGAGGATGGTCATCATCAACTGATATTGTTCGGAGGCACGGTTCAATGCTTGATCCAGCTTTTGCTCCAAGGCGTCATTGTCCGTATTCGCAACTTTATCTGCTGCATTCCCGGATTGCTGACAAGAGGTCGCCACACATGCAAGGACCAATAGTATCGCTGTAAACTTATTCATACTTTACAAATTATTTTTAAGAGTATCATCTGCAATATTCCGCAATCAAAACATACTCATCATGGATAGTCTGGCTGAAAGCTTCGATAGCTCTTTTTGAAGATGGGGGAAATTTTGCAAGTCTTTAACTACATATTTTCGACTCCTGAAAATAGGAAAAAAATAATGTATTGCATAATAAAGGACTATTGTTCCACCAATTCAGCCGAAACCGGCGCGGTATCTATCACCTTAATCCTGCGAATCAGCGGAATACATAAAAGGCTGATGACAATGGCTGCGTAACCGATCTTCTCAAAATGCAGCAAGCTACCCTCTGCGCTTTCTACGAGTACCATGCCGGCAACAAAAGAGGCAGCCCCTGCACTTAATTGCTGCACAGCAGAGTTGAAGCTTAAAAAACTGCCCCTGTTCTCAGGTTTGGCCGTACCGGTAATCAGTGCTGCGGCTGGCACCATCCGCCCATTCGAAGTAATAAAAAACATGGTAGAAACGATCAACGCATAGGCAATGGGGGTAACACCCATGTTAGTGATGAGGAAAATAGGAATAACATTTAAACTCATGAACACTGTAAACACTTTCACTTTACCGTAGGTATCGGTGAGCTTCCCTACCCATGGAGAGGTGAAAATGGTGAAAAAGCCGCCTGCCATATAAATGTACGTCAGCTGCAGTTCCGAAAAACCTACATTAGATACCATAAAAGGACTTAGAAAAGGAATGATCATAAACTGCCCGAGCATCATCATGATGGTAAGTGAAATCGCTTTCATCTGGTTGCCGTTACTGGTGACCCGCTGCATCACCTGTAAAGGACTTGGTTTAGTTTTCCCCGATTGAATATGACCAGTCATTGAAGGCACATATTTGTAAATGAGTCCCAGAATCACGACCGCCATGAATGCCAGAAAGAAAAACGGCGCATGCCAATTGGAAAGACTGGCGATGAATAAGCCGAATGGCACCCCAAACACCGAGGCCACTGAAAATGCTGCCATTACTAGCCCCATTGCCCTCCCCCTTCGTTCATCAGGAATGGCATCGCCTACGATGGCCAGTATCAAAGCGGAGGTAAGGCCACCAAACATACCGGAGATGATCCGCGATATTAGTAGAAAAGTGTAGTTGGGCGAAAGTCCACAGGCCAGTGTACCTAATAAAAAACCCAGGAAAACCCAAAGTAAGATTTTGCTCCTGTCGAATTTGTCCAGAAAAAACGCACCTAAAAAGCTGCTGATGCCTGCGGAGATAGTATATGATGACACCAGCAAACCAAACTCTTGAGGAGATATGTTGAAAACCCGCATGAGTTGAGGCCCTAAAGGCATCAAAATCATAAAATCAACAATATGCGTAAAGTTGATGGCTGCCAGGGTCCATAACAGTATTTTTTCTTTGTTCATTTAATAAATTTGACTCTTCAACTTAGCTTGCATCGGTAAAGTTCTGAAATAATGGCCGAAGCGCTATAATTTATAGCAATGGTGCTTTACGCTTATGATTCGGACTATGATTGGATTGATGGATTGATGACCTAAGATTCACCGCTACCCTGCATTTAAGTCAGGTCGGTTGAGCATCGTTGAGAAGTATTACTAGTGCTTCATAATCTTACGCTTGAGGTAGGTCTGTTGCGTACTTTTATCTCGTATGGTAAGAATATAAAAGCCATTACTGTATGGACTTATGTCTATGGTAGTTCCCTGTGAATCAGTGAACTTTTCGATTGCAAAAGTTTTGCCGGAATAATCTGATAAATAAATCTCCAATCCTTCGTTTTGCGGAAGGTTCATATACATTTTGCCTAAAGTTGGGTTAGGGTAAAGATTTATCTTTTCAATGAACTCCTGGTCTTTGATGCCTAATATGAGGTTGACGCTAAAAGTAAAAGTCTCCGATTGGTAAGTTTTGCCCTCCCGCAAGGCGGTTATGTACCAATTATAATCTCCAGGTGCAAATATTTGCGAAGGAAGGGTATGGCTGTTTGCGCCAATTTCCATAAATGTTGAATCATAAGTAGTAGAGAAAATTCGGAATGCCATATCAGCATAGTCATTCGATAATTCAGAATCCCACTGAAAGGTAATTTCTGAGTTATCTATTTTAGATTGCAAAGCAGAAACCGATGAATTGACACTAAAGTTAAGGGATACTTTGGATGAATACGCTGTCGATATTGAAAGCTTGTAATTTCCCCTAACCAATAAATCATCTAATTCAAGTAATATTGCATACTGCTGTGCTATGCCAAGGTCTAAAACAACCGTACTGTGCTGTACCATTTCCCCCAATTCATCAGTAATTTCAATAGTTACATCAGCTTCACCAACATAATTATCGCTATACACTTCGACCTCCAACTCCATTCTGCTATCCGAATCATTGACATGTTTTGACAATGCCAAATTGCTGGTTCGGACATCAATGGGCAAAACCTCAAAAGATGAAACCTCTGAAATTACTTCTTCACCATTGATAATCTCCTTGACTGTCCATTCATAAACACCAGGTGCCAGTTGATTTTTAGGAATTTTGTAGCCAGTGTTATTTGTCGAATAGGATTCAATGAAATTATCAGAGGATACTTCCACAATATAATTGCCCGAAGCTTTGGCTGCAGACCAAGACAGGTTCACGTCAGTTTTATCTATTGTCTCTTGCATATCGGAAAAAAGCGGCGCCACCGTAAAAACTTTTTCAAACAATGGCATATAGGGATCAGAAGAAATCGCTATGGTATAATCTCCTGCGGCTAGAGGAGCACTCATGCGAAAATGAATTCTCCTGGTCATTGCTTTTTCAAAAGAATTAACGCCAGAATTAAGATTACCATGAGCAATTACTACTCCCTCACTATTTCTGACAGTAGCATTATAAGTGAACTGTGCATCAACATTTTCGTTGATGAGGCTTAAATTTATATCTAAAATACTTTGTGAGACAAATACCCCATCGTTGAATTCCAGGTCCTCCACCCTTAGTTCTACTTTATATTCAGGAACAGTAATCTGATTGGAAACTGCAATATTATTTTCATAATTTGTCTCTGAAAATTTCCTATCATAATTAAACTCAGCAATGACATACCATTCTCCAGCAGGCAAATACTCCTCCATGCTGAAAGCATGATGATAATCTGAATTAAACTCTTGTGCATTAGGACCAATGTATTGGGACCGATGTTTATTTGCCAGGGTAGTAAATACATGTATATCTGATTCATCTAAAATTTTGTCCTTAGAAAAATAATACTTTATAGCATGGCCCTGAATTCCCACGTCGCTATAATTAGTTATATTATAGCGCACAGACATGGATTTAAAATCCCTTAAATGCACATATAAATGATCAATGCTCAAGTCGCGCTGGGCTTCAAACAAAGATATGCGACCAAAAGCAGTAAGTGGCTCGGTGGTGAAACCCTGTCCATAGTTTTCCATTTTAGCAAAAACAAAATACTCAGAATCCTTTGCGTCCAGCGGCGCTTTCAATGCCTGCTTAAATAGAGTCGATTTTTTATTTTCAATAATATTATA
>JBGSXH010000270.1:0-3176 GCA_041751515.1 Cyclobacteriaceae bacterium
GTAAATCTCACTCTCTCATTAGTAGATTTCATACGCCCCTTTATTCTACCGGGTCGAAAATGTTCATTCCCTGTGAAGTTAATATGACTGATTTTTACTTTACTTCCGCGATCGACATTAATTTTTAAAGCAACGCTATTCGTTCTGATGGTGTCCTGGACCTGGTCAAAGGTAACCGCTGTATTTAGAAAGCCTTTCTCTATAAAATGCCGCTTTATTGTCTGCTCCGCATTCTTCAACATAGCGTCTGTCAAAACTCTCCCTCGAAAAAGCTTTATTTTATCATTCAGTTCGCTTTGCTGCGTTTTGTTAATTCCAGCAAAAGAAATGCGGGTAAGTCGGGGGCGCTCCTGAATAACCACTACGAGAAACACTTTCCCATCTTCAATTTTAGCAATATTAATGGCGACATCTGCAATAATTCCCTGAGCCCACAACTTTTTAATGGCGCCGCTAACGGCATCCCCTGGAATCATTATTTTATCACCGACTTCAAGCCCTGTAATCGACAATACAGCGATTTCATTGAGTGTTTCAAGACCTCTTACCTTAATTTCTGCGATTTCATATTCTTCAGGGCTGGCGTAATTAAGCTTAGTTTCTTCAGGCTCTTCAGTTTTAATTGGTGTAAGTGACTTACCATAGCGTATTTGTGCCATAATGGTGGTTTGCACAAATAGCAATAGTAATAGCGGTAGGAGTGATCTTTTCATGAATAATTTAGGATTTCATTTGTTCACTGATTTTTCCGAATCTGCGTTCACGCCGCTGGTAATCTGCCAAAGCGGCATAGAGGTGACTCTTTCGGAAGTCAGGCCACAAAACTTCTGTCATATACAATTCCGTATACGCCAACTGCCAAAGCAGGAAATTACTGATGCGCATTTCCCCACTGGTTCGAATGAGTAATGCAGGATCAGGAATATCTTTTGTATTCAGATACCTTTCAAAAAGGCTGGTATTAATATCTTCAATTTCAATATTGTTTTCTGCTATATCGCAGGCAATCTTCTTTACTGCATCCACTATTTCCCAACGTCCGCTATAGCTTAACGCCAAAACCAAAGTAAGCCCGGTATTGTGGCTGGTGGCCTGAATGGCTTCCTGCAGTTCGCGTTGGCAACTTTTGGGAAGATTGTCTATACTTCCTATGCATGCAAGCTTAACATTATTTTTCAACAATGTCTCTGTTTCTTTCTTAATGGTTGAAACCAGCAGTCTCATAAGACCGTCAACTTCCATTTTGGGGCGGGCCCAATTTTCTGTTGAAAATGCATAAAGGGTAAGATAGCCAATACCAAGCTCGGCACAACCTTCGGTCACATCTCTTACAGCGGCAATAGCGTTTTTATGCCCAAATAAACGTTTTGCGCCTTTTCCTTTGGCCCACCTTCCATTACCGTCCATGATGATAGCAACATGTTCAGGCAGGTTATTTTTATCTACTTCCTCTTTCGTAACGTCCATGAATTGCAAAAATAATTCGCAAGGTACAAAAATGCATATTATAATTGAATATTCTGAACAATTCTTTAATTAGCAATTACTTGTAGTCGAATGGGCAGGGTATTGTATAAAAGGTATAACTTAACGTAAATCCTGTATAATAATACCAGTCATTATTATGCCTGTTACCATATTGATAACTCTTATTTTGAGTAAGCCGTTGAGAAACATTGTCGACGTAATCAAAAAAGGTCAAGCGCGCCCCAAATTCAAAACCTACTGACCATCTTTGATCTATAGTATATCGCACTCCTCCACCGAATGGAATCACAGGTTGAGAATTGCTATAATTATAGCCTACATTATCATGACCTCCCATCGTAAAAACGGCTATTCCCCCAAAGAAATAAGGTGACCAGCGCTGCCTTAGCTTCTCATCTCTGAAATTTAGAAAATAGTATTCCAGCACTCCACCAGCTTCAACAAATAGTATGCTGAAGTCTGTATTTCTCCTATTGGCAAAAGGGTCTGTTGGATTGGGACGGTCTGAGGCGGCAATATTTCCCAGCACCAAACTACCTTTTACCGCAACGTAATCAGAAAGAAAATATCTGAAGAAGGCTGTTCCCGCTGGCCGATTAGATAAAACATCATAGGTAGGGTTGATGTCCCCGGTATAGCTTGCAGCTCCAAGCCCGATACCGGCTTCTGTCCGCTGCGCAGCACTATCAAGACTCAACAGCAACAGAAACGATAAAAAAAAGGGGAAACCCTGAAAAGGTATTCCCCGATGAAAAATCTTCATAAAGAGAGATTAAAGATTAAATACTATCGGAACTTGGCTCGGTTCATCCTACCGGAACCTAAGATATAAGTAAGTTGAATACTAGTAACAATATATACATCATTTCCTGAGCCACCACGGATGGAACCAACACCATCGTGCCCAAAGCCTCGGTAAACATTATATGTTTGCCCATCTGCTCCAACGTACGCATACTCTGTAGTATTGCTATTGATGGCTTCAAAATTTCTTGCTTCGCCGGTATTGGCAGCCATAGGTTCTCTGGACCTGAAAGACATTGCTCTTGCCAAATCACTATCCAGATGACCTAAGTCAACATAATTGCCACCAACGTCATCAATATAATCGAAGAATAGGTGTCTGTACCCTATTTCTACCGACATATCTAATGCATCGTTAAGCCTGAACCTTGCTCCTATACCCACCGGAATGGCAAATTGAAATAAGCTATAGGGCCGAACGTCATATTCATCGCTCTGTTGCCCTTCAGTACCAAGCGGTCGTAATGCAACCCACTCCCCTGCTTCTTCCAAAGGAGCGCCATTGAGACCGGTTGAGGGAGCAACTGCCTTGGGATTGTGGTGAAAGCCTGCTACTCCTAAAAAAAAGTAAGGGGTCCACTGCACCCTACGCATGAAAGTCCCCTCGGAAGCAAAAAGGTCTACAATTCCTACTACAGAAAGCTCTTTAATATCATTACGAAAGTGTGCATTTCTAACATACCGAAAGCGAGCATTATCATCAAAGGCGTCCTGAGAGCTTGCATCGTCACCACGCAATCTCCCATAGTTGAAGGCTCCTCTCACAGTAAATATGGGTGCAAGTCGCTTTTGAGCGAATATTCCAAATCCTGGTCTTGTAAAAGAAATGTCTGTTGAAGCAAATCCACTTCTGGGAGCCAAATCACCCAGGTAGTTCATGGCAT
>JBGSXH010000271.1:0-6283 GCA_041751515.1 Cyclobacteriaceae bacterium
TATGTCATTGGCATGCAGCATCCTGCCGTCCTGGAACGCGGTGCCTTCTGCCACGTGTATATCTGAGATACGCAGATCAATCATCGGTAACTCACCTAGCATTTCCATATCCACAGATAAACCTTCAATAGGTATTTCCGCTTCCTTAAATGCAAAATGATTGATCTGCAGTTCTTCGAGAAAATCTGCAATGGCTGGATACATGTCCATGTCCATGTCCTCAGGATCATCCTCTTCTTCCGACACGTCATTTTCCACGTCTATTGTACCATTCAGATCAGCCATGATGGTAGGATTAGCAAACAAAATGCTGTCAATTGCAAATATACGATTAGTAAGTTCCCGGGTATTGATCCCTGTGATGTTAAAGGCATCTAATTGCGCATCCAGGTATATCTCCCCTTCCTGCTTTTCTTTGTGTTGTGCTGTGATGTTTTGCAATCCGAAATCGCCTTTTCCCTCTTCCATGCTGAATTTAAAATCCTCGAAAGCCAATTGTAGCTGCTGCTCCTGTTCGATGAAATTCAAAGTATCCATGGAAAGTGTTATTGCTTTGGCATGCAGGAACCTGTTTTCCGCAAAGGCCGGCCGCTGATCGATCACCATTTCTCGCAACGAAAATTCCAGTCCTGCTAGATGCACCAGATCCTCCTGCTGCACATTGATATCCTTTAGCGCAATGCTGCCAATGGCTACGTTTTTTAGCCCTTCCGGTAACATATCTTGCATACTATATTCTGAAAAATCAAATGCCTTCAACTTTTTTGCCTCTTCTTCAGCAGCTTCAGCTGACTCCTCAGCGGCCTGTGCAGCTGCTTCCGGCATTTCTCCGAATATCTCAACATCAAGCCCATCCATACTGATACTACCGGCTATAAATGACTCATTTAAGAGTTGCGGAAAAGAGAGGTTTTCAATGGCAAAATGCCTGTTATTTACAGTAAATATCTGATCGAGGTCATCATACTGGTCCAAAACATCTTCGTGATCATCACCATGCCCATATTTAAAACCACTGCTGCGGATAAACCCTTCCCGGGTGCTCAATCTGAACAAGTCCAATTGAACCCTATGTGCATCGTCCGGAATTGGAAAATCGATGTTTTCCAGTCTCAGCGATACGTCCTTGGTATGTAGCAATCTGTTATCTGCAAAGGCATTGCCCTCTGCAATGTGCATATCTGACACCTGTGCGTAAATTGCAGGCATACGTGCAGTTTTACCGCTTTTATCTAAACCATCAATACCGACGTTGGCTTCAATTAAAGCAATTTTGTTAATTTTGACTTCCCTGAGAAAATCCGATATAGCAGGGTATAAATCAAGGGCCATATCATCCGAGGCGGCATCGGCTTGTTGCTCGTCACCCGCATCCAATCCGCTGATATCTGCATAAATTTGCGGGTATTCTATGGAAACACTGTCGATGGCAAATACCTGCTCATTCAAATTCCTTGTATCAATGCCATGGATGTTAAACCCGCTGAGTTCAGCCCGTGCATATAGTTCACCCTCGCTGCGCTCAGTATGCATGGCCTGTATATTGCTCAGGCCAAAAGTGCCAATGCCGTCTTCCATATTAAGCTTCAGGTCAGCAAAGCCAATCTGCATCATTTGCTCTGGTTCAAAAAAGCTGAGACTGTCGATGGTAAACTGAAATTTCTCAGCATGCGCAAAGCGCTGTTCAGCAAAGGCAGGGGTTTTATCAATGACCATGTGCTGGCTTTCAAAACCTATGCCTTGCACCACAATTTGATCCTGCTGCCGGTATTCTATATTACTCAGGGCAATTCTCGAAATGATCACCTTGTCCAGAAGTTCGGGCAGATTCTCCTCTAAAGTAAAGGTGGCAATATCGAAATCCGGCTCCTGAGCATCAGCGGCTGCTGCTTCCTCTTCATCCATCTCCATATTATTGATGAGCAGCACACGATCTAATATGATGCTTTCAATATTGGCGACACTATCTTCCTGCGCCTTGTTAAGGTTGAGCTCGTTAAAATCGAATTTATGTGCTGAAGCAAATAAAACTGTGTCAGTCGGGCCAGCTCCTTTTTTAAAAAAGTAAGCATCTTCAGAAAGCATACCGAAGTCACTTTCCCTGGTTTCAAATTCAATAAGGCCTATGCCTATTTCGAAAGGCGTTTCGCCAGTTCTTATCACATGCACATCACGCCCATCAATATCGATGCTGGAGGCAAAAAATGCCCTGCCATCTGTAAAAACCTTATCGGCATCGATCAAAATATCATCGGTATTGATATGAAATTGCTCCGCATCAAAAAAGAGGGTATCTTCCGTTTCAATGTTAATCATCGTCAGGTCAATATTGCCGAAAGAAATGTCCCTTAGTCGCACTCTGTCTACCTGGTCCTTGATGAGGGGATAAATATCCAGATCTTCCCAACGGAAAGGGCCAGTGTCTTCGTCATCTTCGGGTATGGTCCGTACTTTCGCTTCAACGACAAGGTCTAAAAACTCGATTTCGCCGATATCCACCTTATCACTCAGGAGATAACTGAAATAAGATAAGCCTCTAATGGCCATTTTTTCAGCCTGAAAGTCGATAACAGGCGTTTCATTTTCCCTGGCCAGCACAGTATCAGTTTGAATCCTTACGCCATTCACTACTACACTACCCCAAAGCAGGGATATATCAACATTGTCGATCTCTGCTGTATATTGGCCCTGGTCTGCCTCATTGATTTGCGTCTCCATCATGTTCTTAGCAATAGGATCAATCACGATGCCTGCCACAAGCAGTAAAAGCATGATGCCAAGCAGTACAAAGCCTATTATTTTTAAGGTTTTCTTTAATATATTCATTCGTTTATAGCTGATTGTCAGATGATTCACTTCAATCGGTGAATAAGGACTTCCCACATAATTAAGTAGAAATGAGAGGGATTTGTTTAAAGGAAGAATAATACAACGTTATCGGTCGATAGACTCGTTTCGAAGCAAAACTGCGTGATAAAATTGCTATTATTGTCATGCGAGCCAGTCAGCTCACAAGCAAATACCAGTTTGTTCTTAGCAACAGCTTATGTATTGCTTATGGCGCTGCGTAGGAATGCATAACAGCTTTGGAATGACAAATTTCATCGCATGAGCAATGTAAATACAGCTATTACTTTGCCAAAGGAGCATACACGTTTTCCCAGGTTCTATTCTCATTACATAGTATACTGGTTAAAACTTTTCTGCGTGATTTGATATCCTGATTTTCCATAAATACTTTCTTATCGGTATTTTGAGGTAGTTGCACGTTGTGCCCGTTGATAGCTGGATGTTCATCTGCTTTGCTATTAAATCGCTGTTGTAAATGATCTAAAAATGCCGTAAGCGCAGATCTCAACGAGCTTAGCTCTTTGTGCATGGGGACAGGCAGCTCGCTACTTAGCATCATGCTCAATGCTTCGTCCAAAACGGCAATGTTAATGCTAATAGTATTGGCATTATTTGGATGATGGTAAAAATGGAGTACAGGATACGCCTGATAATTAACAGAGTTTTTGATGATCATTTGTTCAAGGTTAGCAATTTGCTGAAAACTAAATGAGGTGTCCATTTGCTGAAGCACCATCATTAATTCAGCCGGATTTTCCCCTAAATTCCTAATGGACATTGCAAGAGAGTTTTTATGGATTACAGCCGAAGAAACAGACAGTAAATAGGTCATCGTTGTTGTAAAAAATACAAAACCAAAAAAAGAAAAAACGCTGGTTACAATTTCCTGAAATTGTGAAGATGGGTAAAAATTACCTATACCCAAAGTGGAAAGTACATAGCCCGTATAATAGAGGCGATCTGCATGAGTTGCCGCTACGCCACTACTGTTGACAATGGCCTCTGCATCAAAGGAGTATACCAGAAACAAACCAAGCCAAACAAGCACTACCCAAACTGCCAGCACTGTAAGGTTAACCAACAATCCGCTAACCTGAAACACTTTATTGCCCCACAGTTTTTCCATTTTCAGCACAGTTTCATTGGTTGCAGCAGCGCAGGCCTTGGCAATGAATCCTGCTCCGCTTCCGGACAAAGTCGTATAGAAAAAATCACTTAGCGTGGCAAATAGTATTACTGTACCAACAATTAAATAAATAGATGCTTCCATAGCCCAATAGCTTAAAAAATTGTTTTTGATGTCCTAATAAAAGTGCTATCCGATCATCTTCAGATAGCCAAACTTTCACTTCTCAATGATATCCTCATAAGAATATTCAGCCTTGTGATCGTTCTTTTTTATGACTGAAAATGAGCCATCTGTTTCTAAAATAATTACTTCAACGTCATTGATACTGCCAATGCTCTTTTTCCTTACCTGACCCAATAAGTCGGATTTCACCACTCTTTCCTTCTGCATATTTTGCTCATAATACTGCCCGTTATAGTACATTAAAGTCGGTTTGTTGGTGATAAGCTTGTGAAATGTCCTGGACCTGGTCTCTAGAAAAGAGAATATGAGTTGAAGTACTACTAACAGTAAAAATGCAGTGATCGCTTCCGATACCGACACGCTTTTGGCTGTCAAAACACGGCCAAAGACAGCACCCATGGCCACAGTAACAATAAAGTCGAAAGCGTTCATGCTGGCGAGTGTCCTTTTGCCGGAAACGCGCAAAATCAGGACAATGCCTGTATAGGTAAGTGAGCCAACTATTAAAATTCGGATGATTGGCTCCCATCCGTTCCAATATAAAGCTGATTCTTCCATATTGTGTATGATGCTTTTTAAGATAGAAACGGTGCACTGTTAAAGCTTTGTGCTGCAAAGAGCAGAGGCCATAATAGAGCTGAAATATAGCCTCTACAACACAAAATTAATAAAATGTTATTGTATGAAACATGACAGCTATATTCAGGTAAACCGCTAGTATATAATAGCTTAAGAGGCTGAACTGTTTTAACTATTCCTCTATGTAAATCATTCTCATGCCTTGACACAATCCTGTACAATATTTAAATTGAAGATAATAGGATTTAGCGCTATCTACCATTACCCTAAACACCATGGAACCTACCATAACCATCATCCAACACAATGAGCTTCCAGCATTCAAAGGGCTGATTGCCGTTTTTGAGCAGGTCTTTGAAATGGAAAATCTCCAGCTTCCAGATGACACGCATTTGCAGCGACTTTTAAACGATGAAAAGTTTTTTGCAGTGATAGCTTCAATCGATGACCAAATTGTAGGCGGATTGACGGTACATGTGTTGGAGCAGTATTATGCAGCAAAACCCCTGGCCTATATTTATGATCTTGCCGTATTAAACGAGCATCAAAGAAAAGGCATAGACAAAAGTCTGATTGCTTTTACCAATGACTATTTCCGGGAAAAAGGGTTTGAAGAAGCATTTGTTCAGGCAGAAAAAGAGGATGGTTATGCCATCGATTTTTATCGCTTGACCAAACCTACAGTTGAGGAGGAAATGATCCATTTTTCCTATATTTTACAAAAGGATACGCTTTCCAAATAAGCATTGTCCACTATATTCACCTATTGCTTATTGGGTTCATTAAGGCAAGAAAGTGGTTAGAAAACGCCGAGGCATTTTTAACGCATCAGCACTTGAAAAGGAAATTTTAACAAATGGAAAATTTTGATCGGAAGCAACATTGGGAGAAAATTTATAAAACAAAATCGCTGAACGAAGTCAGCTGGTTCCAACCTAAGCCGGAAACCTCCCTGGACTTCTTCCAGCAACTAAAGGTCCCTCTCACCGCGAAAATAATTGATATTGGCGGTGGTGACAGTTTTCTGGTCGACCACCTTCTGGCGCTGGGCTATCAGGACCTTACGGTGCTGGATATTTCAGCAACGGCAATAGACAAAGCCAGGCAGCGACTCGGCGCAGCTGCCGACAAAGTAAAATGGATTACCGCAGATGCCGCCAATTTTATACCCACCGAACAATACGACTGCTGGCACGATCGGGCTGCGTTTCACTTTTTAACAGATGAGCAGGAAATTTCAGATTATCTGCAAACGGCACACGATCACATCAGTCCTTCCGGTGTTATGGTAATCGGGACATTTTCTGAGCTGGGACCCACAAAATGCAGTGGCATCGCCATCCGTCAATATTCCGAAAAAACGATGACGGACAGGGTAAAAAAACTTTTTGAGAAAATAAGCTGCCTCACTGTTGACCATAAAACGCCGTTTGACACCATTCAGAATTTCGTCTTTTGTAGTTTCAGGAAGTTATAGGCGACTATATTTAACCAAAACTCAGGCTTTTACAATAGTTTTCTGCATGTTCAGGTAAAATGAAA
>JBGSXH010000272.1:0-3702 GCA_041751515.1 Cyclobacteriaceae bacterium
ACTGAATCGTTCAATAAATTCCTGTAGCTCCTTACGCTTTTCCTCGACTTTCTTGTTCTGATCGCCTCTCTGTCGGCTGGCCAACTGGCTGGATTCATACCAGAAGCTGTAATTACCACTATGAAGGTTAATTTTGCTGAAGTCAATATCGACAATATGCGTACATACTGTATCCAGGAAGTGCCTGTCGTGGGAAACCACGATCACTGTATTTTTGTAGTCTGCCAGAAAGTTCTCTAACCAATTGATGGTTTCCACATCGAGGTCGTTGGTAGGCTCATCTAGTAAGAGAATATCCGGGTTGCCAAAAATGGCCTGCGCCAGTAATACTCTTACTTTTTCTTTACCATTAAGGTCGCCCATTAATTGATAATGTTGCGATTCATGAATGCCCAGCCCGCTTAGAAGTTCTGCAGCATCACTTTCCGCATTCCATCCGTCCATTTCTGCAAACTCTGCCTCCAGCTCTGACGCTCTGACACCATCTGCTTCAGAAAAATCTTCTTTGGCATAAATGGTATCTTTCTCTTTCATGATCTTATAAAGCTCCTGATGCCCCATGATAACTGTCTCTAGTACAGGGTATTCGTCGAAAGCAAAGTGATCTTGCTTTAAGACTGCCATTCTTTCGCCGGGGGTAATAGTAATATTTCCGGAAGTAGGGTCGATATCTCCGGCAATGATCTTTAAAAAGGTAGATTTTCCCGCACCATTAGCGCCAATAACACCGTAACAGTTTCCGGCACTGAACTTTAAATTAACGTCTTCAAAAAGAACACGTTTTCCAAATCTTAAACTAATATTTTCTGCTGCTAACATAATTTCTATTTAAGCTGCAAAGGTAATAATATTATAAGTGAAAATTAATTTATCGACTAATTTAGCGTTCTATAGGGCCTGAAATTAAGCCAGAACGTGTGGGGAATATAGGTTTCAGAGTGGAATTAATTCATTTATATTGAATAGAAGCGTTGTTGTAATGTGATATTTAAAGAGAAATTCACCTAATCGAACTTTATACACCAAAAATTTGTGCGTTTTTTAAACAAATGGTTGCTTTGTGTTTTAGAGGCTTTTCTTCAAAAAGGGCTTTTCATGTTAGATGATAAAAACAAACCTTTAATTTTATCAACGTTTTTTGATTCAGATGATGAAGTTGTTTAGAAACAGTTGAAACCTTTTCACTGTAAGTTTTGGTAATAATATGAAATGGTGGTGTTAATTTACTTCTATACATTAGTAGCATCATTAAGGAAAATAATTAACCCGGCCTTAAGAATGTCTTTGGAATGCGATAATCGATTTGTATATTTCCGACAGCTTCGCCATTTATTACGGGTTTGTTACGGGTTTTAATTGTATTTTCTCCCTACTGTAAAAAATGCAAATATTTTTAAATGTAATCGTAGCAGCGTATGTCACTAAGTAGCCAACAAGTCAACGTAGAATCCAACAAGCCGGGATGGAGAGTTTACAAGCTCAAAGGAGTGGACAAAACCATCATTGCAAGAAAAGGTGGCCCTACTGCGGAGCAGATTAAAAACTCACCGAACTACAAGCAACTAAGAGGGAATCAGTTGGAGTTTGGTGCTGCATCAGCTTTAGCGAAGAGCATAAGAATGGCATTGATTCCGCCACTTTCTGATGTTTGCGAAGCGTATGTTTCTGCAAAGCTTACTGCACGATTGCGCAATCTGGCTAAAAGTGAGAAAGGTGAGGCGGGAACTCGTTCAATATTGCTGAGTCAACATGGACATCTTTTAGAAGGATTTGATTTTAATGTTGACTATCCTTTCGAAGCCATCTTCAGGAATAAAATCCATGCAATGCAAAGCTCTCAAAAGGGCAAGCTCATTGTACACGTACCTGGCTATACGCCTGTGGATAACCTGGAATTTCCGGAGAATGCGACACATTTTAAGGTGTATCATCAATTGTGTACACTTTCTGATTATGTATTTAATGAAGAAAATATCATTCCTATTCACCCTGATTTTGAGGGAAAGATAGCCGTCGTGGAAAGTCGATTGCAGCCCATTGGTAAAATGCCTATTGAGCCGATGACTACCCAGTTATCTATTGAAGTAGAAGAGTTATATCCTCAGGAAGTAGGATGCGTTCTGGTTTCAGCAATTAGATTTTTTAAGCAGGTATCCAATGAGTTCCAACCACTTAAAGAAGGACACTCTATGCAAATCACCAAAGTATTATAGACTGTACTCCGATATACTAGTACTTATCCTTTAATCTCACATATTTTCGTCAAAACAATAGCTTAGCAATAACGGTTTTCTTAATTTTCTAATTAGAAGTTTGTACATTAGTTTTAAGGTATATATACTTTATCTTTAATAGGGAACTGTCTTAATAGAAATTTTTTTTGTTTCGGTACTCTACTGAAAATCAATATTTACGCTATGGCTAAGGAAAAAATAACCTATGAAATGGTTACGGAAATGGGATTGCCGGAAATAATTCAATGGGCAGCACCTGTCATGTTTGCGCTTGTGTTTCTGGAATGGGGACTCAGTATTTATAAAAAACGCCAAAGTTATGTAGGCAAAGATTTCATGGCGGCCACGACCATTGGGCTCGTCAATGTCGGGATAAGTGCGGTAGTAAAAATTGCCTTATTTGGTATTGTACTGTTTTTTTATAACCTGGTACCTTGGTCAATTCCACACACTTGGTGGTCATATGTATTGTGTATCGTCATGATCGACTTCTGGCGCTATGTAGCGCATAGAATTGGTCATGAACAACGGATGTGGTGGGCTACGCATGTTACACACCATAATTCGCAGCTTTATAACTTTTCAGTATCCTTCAGACTTTCATGGACCCAGCATATTAAGGTGGTGTTTTTCATCCCTGTTGCATTGATGGGTTTTGATCCTGTCGTATTCTTTATTTGTCATCAAATCGAAGTCTTATACCAGTTCTGGATTCATACCGAATATATTAACAAATTGCCTCGTCCAATAGAGTACCTATTTGTTACGCCCTCTCACCATAGGGTTCACCACGCAACTAATCCACAATATCTGGATAAAAATTATGGCTCAACGCTTATTATTTGGGACAGGATTTTTGGCACTTTTGAACCCGAGGTAGAAAAGCCTTTGTATGGGATCACAGAGCCCGTGTCCACCTATAATCCCGTTTACCTGGTGTTTCATGAGTGGAATGATATTGTAAGAGATTTAAAGAACGTAGCAAACTTTAAGTAGGTAAGAGAGGTAATGTTTGGTATGCCAGCAAGTAAGCTGACCTTCAGGAACAGAGTAGCAGAAAGGACAAACGGCAAGGTGTATCCGGAATATATCAATATAGCACCGGAATATATGGACAAAAATCTTGCTGCTGCTAAATTGACGGTGTAGTAATAGTTTTATCAATACTTATTAGAAGGTGTTCCTGGTTATTGCCAGGAACACTTTTTTTATGTTCAAATGTAAATATTTCATCACTTAAACTATTGCAACGTAGTCAGGTTATACAAATGTATTAATCATTAACACATGCCTTCAAAGAAAGTAGCAATTATAGGTACCGGAATTGCAGGACTTACCTGTGGTTTAGAGCTGCAAAAAGCCGGTTATGAAATTTCATTTTTCGAAAAGACGGACAGGGTGGGCGGCAGAATAAAAACCGACCTATATGATGGATTTCAACTTGATCACGGTTTTCAGGTATTGCTAA
>JBGSXH010000273.1:0-4017 GCA_041751515.1 Cyclobacteriaceae bacterium
AAAGACAAAAAGGGATCCTGCATCCAATATTCTCTGGCAAGGCTGTTCATCACCTGCACTTTCTCCATTCCTTCCACCAATTCCAACTCACGATGCAAGCTATCAGCACGTTGAGTGGCATTTAAGCTGGAGGTAAAACAAAGCAGCAAGAATAGAACAAAGTATAAAATTTTAAGCATTTAGCAGATCAGTAGCTGGAAAATGTAGATATCAATTATTTAACTTTTATTTATACAAATGAAACGATTCTACTACTACAGAACAATTCAATTTCCTACAGTTCTTACGTGTCATTTATGGCTTTAGCCTATATAGTAAATCGTAGTCTGCAATGACAGGCAACTCTATTCTATAATGTGCATAAGCTTTTTCATTCTTTATAAGGTAAAACTTACCTTTTAATTTTTCAACACAAATCTTGACGATGTATAAACCAAGGCTTAACTGCTCGCTGTTCATCTGTTGAATAGTTTTCAAACTATTCAACTCCACACTTTGCACATGCGCTACTGCTGAAAAATTATCAACAAAATTGATGACTAAATTATCGTGAACTGTGGTGGCAGTCACCGCAATAAAAAGGTCGTCCTGACTAAAGGATTTTGACAACAATGCGGTGCTTTTTAATAAAGTACTGACAAGGGTATTGAGTATCAGTCCATCAGAAAAAATATTCAATTCTTCACTGATACGAATATCAAACTTTAGGTGCTTAAGGTCAAATTGATCACAAAGTTCTTCTAATACATTTTTGTGCAGTAAATGAAGATTAACTTTTTTAAAGGTGGTTTTTGCTCTTTTCACCTGACTCATGATGAGCAGTTGGTTGAGCGTTGAATCCAGTGTAGCGGCCGTATCACTTAATCTATTAAAGTAATCGAGTCCTCTGGCATCATCCACATCTAGTATGGCAATATTACAGAGGCCTTGCAGCCTGGCTAGTGGGCCCCTAATATCATGAGAAGTTTTGTATATAAATGTATCGAGCTCTTTATTGGCCTTATCTAAATTTTGATTATTAAATTCTAATTCTTGAGTTCGTTCACGCACATTAAACTCTAGTTTTTCTTTCGCATTTACTAAATTAGCATTCTGCTCCTCTATTTGCGCTTTAACCTTTTTCAGCTTCTCGAAAAGTCTTTCCAGAAAAAGCGTTTTTCTTTCAAGCTTTCGTTTTTGATAGAAAATCTCTTTTTGACGAACTTCAAGTTTTTCGCGATACCTTCTTTTTTGTCTTGACCTTCCAAAGATCAGGATAACGAGAATAGTGGTGAGGCTCGCCAGGGATATGAGAATACCAGCATATATTTTATTTTCGGCAAGCTCCTCATTCTTTTTCGCCAGCAAAACTTGTCTTTGATCTATTTCATATTTAACGTGAAGATCAGACAATGCCTTACCTAGGGTCAGGTTATAAAGAAACTCCTTTATTTTAAAAGCTTCTTGTTGTGCAAAATGAGCCTTTTTAAAATCTTTTGATTGGTAGTATATCTGGCTGTAAAGCTCATGATTTAACATAAGAAGCTCCTTAGACTGCATTGTGCTAGCCATGGCGAAACTCTCGTCCAGCAGAGCAATCGCATTGTCATATTCAGTTTGAACAAAATTGGTTTTAGCGAGAAAGTACAGGCTCATCGCCATCCCATATTTATCGCCTCTGCTTTGCTGGATACTGGTGGCCAGTTGAAAATATTCTTCTGCAATGGATAGCTTCATTATTTTCAGGTAAAGCTTGCCCAAACCGAGATACGATTGTGCCAGCATCTCTGCATTGTCTAGCCTTTTGGATAGCTGAACAGCTTGGTTAAAATAGCTTTTTGAGAGGTCTATCTTATTTCTGTCTAACTGAATGTTAGCAATTTCTGTAAAAATGGCTGGTCTGCCCTTCATTGAAAAATCGTCTCCATCATTGTTAGATCTTTGAAGGAAGTTTAAAGCTTTATCATAATCTTTTAGCTTTGCATGAATTTTTCCAATGTAATAGTAAGACTCTGATTTGAGGTTTAAACTCTCTATGCTTTCAGCAATTTTCAAGGCTTCAAAATGATAAAATAGGGCATTGCGATAATTGCCTGTTTTAAAAAAAACATCCCCTAAGGCAACAAAACTTTCTCGCAAAAGAAATTTATCATTTCCTTTGCGGGCGATTTTTAAGGCTTCGTGAAAGTGATCTTGCGCCTTTGCGAAATTGCCCTCTGCCATATACATATTGCCAAGCATACTTAAAGCTTGCATAGCAGCGGCGTTATCTTCCGACATTTTTGCTAAACTAAGTGCATCATTGGCAATGGCGTGAGCCTGAGCAGGCGATTCCGGC
Source organism: Cyclobacteriaceae bacterium (assembly GCA_041751515.1). GTDB lineage: Bacteria > Bacteroidota > Bacteroidia > Cytophagales > Cyclobacteriaceae > JBGSXH01. The sequence goes on from JBGSXH010000273.1 coordinate 2,318, forward strand.
CAGTAAGATTCGCTGATTTGCAATAATTTTGAAATAGCATCCCTCTTTTCATGTAATACTTCCGGCAGCTGTGCGGAAACATGAAAACTTATGCAAAGGCTTATAAAACAAAGAAACTGCTTCATTACACTGTCATACCTTACAGGCAATAATATTTGGGGTTGGTAAAATACAAGGGAAAGTAATCATTAAATTGAACCGTTGTTTGTAACAATCATGTTCGATTCCGCACCAGTTTCAGGCAAATCGAACAATTGGCAGACAAAAGCCACTAGTATTCAAGTACTTATGACACGATCGAATTAATACTATTCCCGCAAAAATAACACTTATGATCTTACTTTCCTAAAAATCATGCGGTTGCAGGTATATCTGTCGGCTGACTAAAATAATTCAGTAAAAGTTTACTACCTTTGCAGCTTCAATTTACTCAGAAATATTCTGCATGGAAAGCATTAGAAACATTGCCATTATTGCTCACGTCGATCATGGCAAAACAACATTGGTGGACAAGATCATTCACGCCTCCAAAATTTTCAGGGATAATCAGGAAACAGGTGACCTTATCCTGGACAACAATGACCTTGAAAGAGAGCGCGGTATTACCATACTTTCAAAGAACGTATCAGTTCGCTATAATGGCGTTAAAATTAATATTATTGACACTCCTGGTCACGCCGATTTTGGTGGTGAAGTGGAGCGTGTTTTAAAAATGGCTGATGGTGTATTGCTGCTGGTAGATGCCTTTGAAGGTGCCATGCCGCAAACACGATTTGTACTAAGCAAAGCATTGGCTTTGGGCCTTAAGCCTATCGTGGTTGTCAATAAGGTAGATAAAGAAAACTGCCGTCCAGACGAAGTGCATGAGCAGGTTTTTGATCTGATGTTCAACCTGGACGCTACAGAAGAGCAATTAGATTTCGTAACATTATACGGTTCTTCCAAACAAGGCTGGATGAGTACAGACTGGAAGAAGCCTACAGAAGACTTAGTACCTCTTTTGGATTCAATTATAGCCAATATTCCTCCTGCTCCCCAACAGGAAGGAACAACCCAGCTTCAAATTACTTCTTTAGATTATTCTGCTTTTGTTGGTCGTATTGCCATCGGTAGAGTTTATAAAGGTAGCATAAAAGAAAATGGCAACTACGGCTTATGCAAAGCCGATGGCTCCGTTAAAAAAATTCGTATCAAAGAAATTCAAACTTTTGAAGGACTTGGTAAACTGAAAGTTTCTGAAGTGCATTCAGGAGAAATTTGCGCGCTTGTAGGGGTAGAGAATTTTGATATTGGTGACACCGTTACTGACTTTGAAAATCCGGAACCACTAAAAAGGATATCCATTGATGAGCCAACTATGAACATGTTGTTTACAATTAACAACAGTCCGTTTTTTGGTAAAGAAGGGAAGTACGTAACTTCAAGGCATTTAAGAGACAGGCTCATGAAAGAAATTGAGAAAAACCTGGCACTTAGAGTTGAACCTACTGATTCTGAAGACAAGTTCTTAGTGTATGGCCGTGGTATACTCCATTTGTCTATCCTAATCGAAACTATGCGTCGTGAAGGCTACGAGCTTCAGGTAGGTCAGCCGCAGGTAATTTTCAAAGAAATTGATGGCAAAAAATGCGAGCCTATTGAAAATATGGTTGTCGATGTGCCAGATGTTAGTTCTGGAAAAGTCATCGAACTTGTCACCC
>JBGSXH010000274.1:0-4305 GCA_041751515.1 Cyclobacteriaceae bacterium
AAAACACCTTTTACACCCTTGGCATGCGCCCCTTCTTTGGCCATTTTTTGAATTACAGGCGCAGGCCATCGCTCATCCAGGTAAAACTCTGGTCTTAAACCATCAATAGAAATGAGAATTACCTGTTGAGAAGTATTTTCAGTATCTGCTGTGTTTTGTGCCTGAAGGTAATGTGTGCATAAACAGGCAAGGAGAATATTGGCGTAAAGTATTTTCATCTCTTAAAGTTAGTGCAAATAATACCGGAAACGGTTAAGGAATTATTAAGGATGACTGCCATCAATTAGTCTGTGCTATTATTTAATTACGTATGATTGAAGTACATAATATTGGATATTTCTAGTATTGAAAATCGCATATTAACACAGATTTAATTCCTTAACATTGGCTTATCAGCATCACAATAGCCTGATAACGAAATGGTAATCGGAATGACTGGTTGGCGATAGCTTGCAGCGCTACTTTTGTACTGTAGGTAAATCGCAACCATTATGAGCAGTAGCAGAAGAAAATTTTTACAATTGGGTGGCCTTTCAGCTTTGGGCTTAAGTGCACTGCCAGGTGCCTTGGCTTTCGAAGGGAAACAACTGGAAAAAGCCATTGGAAGTGCTAAAAATGTCATTTTTATGGTCAGCGATGGCATGAGTAGTGGCACATTGACGATGGCCGACCTGCTCCATAACCGATTACATGGCGATTCCTGCAACTGGATCAAACTCTACCAGAACGGCCTTCTCAAGCGCGGGATGATGGACATGGCTTCCGCAGACTCGATGGTGACGGATTCTGCAGCCGCAAGCTCCTCCTGGGGTGGAGGCAACAGAGTCAATAATGGTAGTATCAATATTGGCATCGACGGTGAACACTACCGCCCGCTTGCCCTGAAAATGAAGGCTGCCGGCAAAGCCGTAGGCTGCGTTACTAGTAGTAGTATCACCCATGCTACGCCAGCCGGTTTCACCGCCAATGTTGCCTCCAGAGAAGAGGAAGAGACGATCGCCCTGCAATATTTAGAGCGACAATATGATGTCATGCTCGGTGGAGGACAGAAATATTTTGACAAAGATCAAAGAGAAGATAGCAGAGATTTGCACAGTGAAGCAGCCAGAAAAAATTTGAAGGTTGTTACTTCCAGAGCTCAGCTGGCAGCTTTGCCTATCAATTGCGATAAAGTTATTGGCTTATTCGATCGCGGGCACCTGCCATTTGCTATTGATCGTGCTCAAAGTAACGAGCTTACTGCCAAAATTCCTTCCCTGCCAGAAATGTCGCGCGTTGCCATACAAAAGCTTGCATTGCAGGACAAAGGCTTTTTTTTGATGATTGAAGGCGGCAGGGTAGACCATGCGGCGCATGACAATGACCTTGGCGGACTTTTATACGACCAGCTCGCCTTTGATCAAACCATCAAGGAAGTCATGAAATTTGCAGAATGCCGACAGGATACGCTTGTCATTGTGGCCACTGACCACGGCAATGCCAATCCGGCACTGAATGGCGTGGGAAAGTCCTATTCGGAAACCAATCAATTTTTCGATCGCACCATGGCGCTGAAGCAAAGCAATAACTGGATACTCAAAGGGCTGAGTTACAAAAAAAATGGTTCCGAAATTCAAGACAGGGTGGAGGCAGCCACCAACTTTAAGATCAGCTATCGAGAAGCAGAAATGCTTCAGGCTGCATTGAAAGGCCGCTATCGGGACGTGTATGCTGCGCAGGAAAACCCCAAAGCTGTGCTTGGCAAAATTATCGCCAATTATACTTCAGTGAACTGGACAGGCAATAATCACACAGCAGATTTTGCCGAGCTAGGCACTTTTGGTCCGGGTGCTGAACTGGTGCCCACTTTTGTCCGGAACACGCAAATGCATGAGATTATATTACAGGCATGTGGGATTAAAGAAAGCTTGCAAGTCAGGTATTAGCACTACAGCACAATAGGGTTATAAGGTATAAACTCCTGCCATTATTGTCATAAATTATCCCTTCCTATAATAAAGTCGGCAGGCATAATTTGCGTTGTTTGGAAGATTGTCATCGAAAAGTGGCGCTTCTCTGCTATCTTTAACCTATGCTTTTAGGAAATGAATTCTGGACCAATCTTTTAGAGAACCTGGCGCTTATCGATGGCTGGGAGGTCTTGGGGCTCGTTACCGGTGTGCTTACCGTACTCCTGTTGATCAGGGAAAATATCTGGAACTGGCCAGTAGCTATTGCTTATACCCTGGTTTCCCTCTACGTTTTCTGGAAATCGCAGTTGTATGCGGACTTCGGTCTGCATATCATCTACCTGGCCCTCAATAGTTATGGCTGGTATTTCTGGATTGTAGGCCGGGGCAACGGAAAGGATACAGTACCCGTGACGCTCGCATCAAAAACACAACTACTGATCGGTATTATCGGGAGTTTCGCTGGGATTGCAGTTTTAGGCTACGGCCTGAATCGTTATACCGATGCCGCCTTGCCTTTCTGGGACAGTGCCACCACCTGCTTCAGCCTGGCCGCGATGTGGCTCACCGCCAGAAAAGAGCTCGAAAGCTGGTATTTTTGGCTCTTGGTCAATGTCATAGCCACAGGCATTTATTACTATAAAGACCTGTATTTTTATGCCATTCTCTATTTTGTGTATATCTTGCTGGCCTTGTCAGGCTTTAAAACCTGGCAAAATTCCCGAAAAGCTTATCTGGCCGAAAATTAGCCTTAGTTGCCGCGGTAAGAAACAAGGGAATCGTAAAATTAAGGGGTGCCTTACTGAACAGGCTGAGAACATACCCGATGTACCTGATCCGGATAATGCCGGCGGAGGAAAATAACTATGACAACAATTTCAGAATATGTGCAGGAAGCGCTGACCTATATGTCCTGGCTGGAGCTTATCGCAGTTGTTTTCAGTATCATTTACCTGCTTTTAATTGCCAAGGGCAATATTTTAGGTTGGTGGGCAGCCGTTGTTAGCGTGAGCATTTATATCTACCTGTGCCTAAGTGCATCCCTGCTGGCCGAAACCGGGCTGCAGGTTTTTTATCTTTTCATGGCATTCTATGGGATGTACCAATGGAAAAAGACACCTGAGGCCAAAGAAGAAGTGATTCAATGGGGAAGGCTGAAAATGAATTTTATCGTCATCATTGCTTCTTTACTTTTCACTTTTGCACTGGGCTTTACTTTGGAGCAATATACCTCGGCTGCATTACCCTATCTGGACGCTTTCACTACCAGTTTCAGCCTGGCCGCCACCTGGATGGTCGCCCGCAAATTCATCGAAAACTGGCTGTACTGGATCGTCATAGACAGCGCCGCCGTATTTATGTACGCCGAAAGAAATTTATACCTCACCGCCTTTTTGATGTTCGTTTTCACGATCCTGGCCGTATATGGTTTCATCCAATGGAGACGTACCATGCAAGTCCAGCAGGTCCATGCATAATTTTGCTATCGTAGGTCCCGAATCGACCGGTAAAAGCACCCTTGCTATAGGGCTGGCGCAAAAGTACAATACATTGTGGGTGCCCGAATATGCCCGTAACTACCTGGAAAAGCTGCAGCGCCCTTATGATGCCTCAGATTTTCGGGAAATGGCAGCACGCCAATTGAACTGGGAGCAAAGCCTGATGCAGCATGCCAACAATGCCATCTTTTGCGATACCAATTTACTGGTGCTGAAAGTATGGTACGAACATAGCTATAAAAAAAACAACCCCTGGCTGGACGCTAAAATTGCTGCCACGACGTACACCCATCACTTTCTCAGCGACATCGACATTCCCTGGGCGCCTGATCCCCAGCGGGAGCACCCACATCTCCGGGCCTATTTTTTCAAGGTGTACGAAGACTTACTTATCAATCTCGGGTTGCCCTATACCATCGTTCAGGGAGATTTAAACCAAAGGATAGCTATTTGCTCGCAGGTAATCGATAGAGAAGTTATTTAGCAGGGGCACCTTAAAATGTGGGCGTTGCCTCCGGCCCGCGCTTTCCCCTGCAACTCCTCGGCCCCCATCAACACCGCCGGCACGTGGACTGCGAATACCTAAAAATCCCATCATGATCCCCCAATCCATCACAGGGCCTGTGGGGTTTCCGGGTCAATCGCTAACGCAAACACAAAATATCCATCCTATTGGCAAACTTCCACCTTCCCAACATCCCACCTTCCCAACATCCCACCTTCCCATTGCTGTGTCCCCAGCAATACGGAACGCAGCAGGTCAAAATTTACCTTTCTGCATGGTCTGTGGAGACACAGCCCAGGGAAGAGAGCAAGATGAAACAATCATTCTTTCAATGTGTCGCACAGTTCAGAGC
>JBGSXH010000275.1:0-14810 GCA_041751515.1 Cyclobacteriaceae bacterium
AGTTTTCATCAATCTAGATGAAGAAATTAAGCACTATGCTGATCAAATTCGGTATAACGGCTTTTCAATTCCTGCCCTACCCGTTTATGCTCTTTTTCTTTGACGAATTCCACCATCATGTTCCCACCGCATAAAATACGGGGATCAATGGCCAGCCTAAAAATTTCACCGTATACTTCTTTCTTAGTCTTTTCATCAAAAGAGGTATTTTTCTTCATGTTCTTCTTGTAGGTGATCCAATTGGAAAGTAGTATCCAGGGATAAAAGAAAGGAAACAAGGCAACTGAAGTACTTTTTGTTTTGGTAAAATGATATTTCTTGATGCGAAAACCAGCAATTTTTGCCAGTACCCGCAGCTTTTGTATGCCAATAAGAAAAATATGGCCGTAGTAAATTTCTCCTTTATTGTCTTTGTTGGACATCCAGATAGAGTCCAGTTCATTGGGTGCCATCTTTGCATTAAAGCGTTCCGTTTCTCCCAAAAGGTAACTCATTTTTGACCGTAGATTGGAGTAATTAGGCGTAGTAATTAGCAGCATTGCATTGGGTTTGAGAATGCGATTAAACTCTTTCAATGCACCGAGTTGGTCAGAGAAATGCTCCATCCCTTCCTGACAGATAAGGCCATCGGCATGGTTATCTTCTAAAGGGATGCCCTCCGCAATATTTGCACGATCGCATTTAAGGCCATTAATCTTAAAAAATTCAGGAAAAAGATCGTAAGAAAGCGGGTAAGCACCGACCTCCCTTAAAATTCTGCTTGTAACGCCACCTCCAGCTGGGAAATCAACGATCTTTTTTCCCTTCAACCGAATCTTATTTTTTAAAATGAATTGCTTTACATAATACTTTATACTGTTGGGATTGTCTTCGTAGTTCATAAATATGCATTTGCTATACCATAAATAATGCAATATATCTCTTTATGTTTGTGGCTTTTGTCATTATTTGTAGAATTTATCATTCTGATGTTTGTGAATAGTTCTGATAATTGACACAATGTCCTTATATCATTTGCCTTATTTTTAATATTTAAATATTTTATTCCTTATAAACTATCAATATCTTAATGTCGCAATCGCTTAAGCTATGATTTTAGGAATAATTAAGGAATTACAGGATGCTCGGGTGGCCATCAGCCCGGACACGGCACAGCAGCTCCATGGAATGTCAGTGCAGGTTTTGTGTGAAGAAAATGCCGGAAAATCAGCTTACTTAAGCAACGAAGATTACGTCGCTGCCGGTGCAGAAATACTTGATCGAAAAAATGTATTGGAGAAAAGTGACCTGATCGTCAGCATTAACCCTTTAGGCGTTGATGAAATGTCACTCTTGAAGGCCAATACTGTGCTGGTTTCCAGTTATCAGCCTTTTGCTGAACCTGCCATCATCAAAGAAGCTGCATTGTTTCCGTTGACGATCTTTAGTCTGGACATGATCCCGCGCATCAGTCTGGCCCAGTCGATGGACGTACTTTCTTCCATGGCATCGGTGGCCGGTTACAAAGCCGTTTTACTTGCTGCAACACAACTTCCTCGGTATTTTCCTATGCTCACCACTGCTGCCGGCAGCATACCACCAGCAAAGATTTTGGTGATTGGTGCCGGAGTGGCAGGATTACAAGCCATTGCTACAGCCAAACGCCTGGGTGGGGTAGTGGAGGCTTTCGATACGCGGTCCGCTTCTAAGGAAGAAGTACAAAGCCTTGGTGCCAAGTTCGTAGAGGTAGAAGGCGCCAAAGACGATAGGGCTGCCGGAGGCTATGCCGTTGAACAAACAGAGGAGTTCAAGCAAAAACAGAGTGCATTAGTGCATGAAAAAGCCTTGAAGGCAGATGTTATCATTGCCACAGCACAGGTGCGGGGTAGGAAAGCTCCAGTAATTATCATGAAAGAAACCGTGGCGGCCATGCGCGCAGGCTCAGTGATTGTAGACCTCGCAGCTTCCACAGGTGGCAATTGCGAGAGTACAGAAAATGGCAAAACCGTTGTCAAGCATGGTGTCACCATCATCGGCGATTCGGACCTGGCTGCCACCATGCCCATGCATGCCAGCCAGTTGTTCAGTAAAAATGTCGCCAATTTTTTAAAAATTCTTTTAAAGGATAGTGCATTACAATTCGATTTTGACAATGAAATTGTTAAATCTTCTTGCCTGGTGCATGAGGGACAATTGCTTTACGGTACAAAAAATAACTGATCTTTTAAGATTCACATGTCAAGCTTTATAAGGCCTTATGGATACTATTTTAATATTTATCTCTGAAAATTTATTGATGCTTTATCTGCTGATCTTCGCTGTCTTCCTAGGCATGGAAGTCATTGGGAAGGTGCCCACGGTATTGCATACGCCGCTGATGTCGGGCGCCAATGCGATCAGTGGCGTGGTCATTATCGGTGCGATTTTACTGGTAAGAAATGCGGCACCCGACGATTATGTAGTGCTGGCGCTGGGTTTACTTGGTATCGCGCTGGCTACAATAAATGTGGTAGGTGGTTATGCGGTTACAGACCGTATGCTGGAGATGTTTAAAAAGAAAAAGAAACAATCATGATGACAGATGCAGCGCTTCAAATATCCGAGCTTTTATACCTTATCAGTACCATTCTTTTCATTACAGGGCTCAAGCAGCTTAGTCATCCGGATACAGCGCGAAAGGGTAATTTAATTGCTGCTGCTGGCATGGCATTGGCAATTCTCACAACAATATTTTACCCACTCTCTACTGATAATAATAATTATTTATGGATTGTCGGCGGCATTATTATCGGTAGCGCCATAGGCTTGGCCGCGGCTAAAAAAGTTAAAATGACTGCTATGCCCGAGCTTGTATCGCTGTTCAACGGTCTTGGCGGTGCTTGTGCGATGATGATCTCCTTTATGGAATTTTATAATTATCCTCCCGATCAGCCCCTTTTGAATGCTCAGGTGATCACTGCTATTTTTGCCATTTTCATCGGTAGCGTGTCTTTCACCGGTAGTTTGGTGGCCTATGGAAAACTGCAGGGTTTTTTACGTGACTCGCTGGTATTGCCTTTTCCAAAAGTTATCAATGGGCTATTGCTGCTTATTATTGTCGGAGTGAGCATTTATTTTTTCAGTTTATCCGAGCTATCATTCCTGTGGTTGGATATCATTCTTATCGCTTCCCTCATTTATGGTATCACCTTCGTGACACCGATTGGCGGGGGAGATATGCCTGTTGTCATTTCGCTACTCAACTCCTTTACTGGAATCGGCGCAGCGCTCGCCGGTCTTATTTATGGTAACCAGGTAATGCTGATGGGAGGTATCTTGGTAGGTGCTTCGGGCACTATCCTTACCATTCTCATGTGCAAGGCCATGAACCGGTCGCTGATCAATGTTATCATCGGCGGTTTTGGAAGTGGGGCGGCAGCAGGTGCCGGTCCGGAAGACCAGGCCGTGAAAGAAGTGATGCTGACAGATCTGGCCATTCAGCTAAAGTATGCCCAGAAGGTCATTATTATTCCAGGTTATGGCCTGGCAGTAGCACAGGCGCAACATAGCTGCCATGAGCTGGAGAAATTGCTTGAAGCGGAAGCTGTACAAGTAAAGTATGCCATTCACCCAGTAGCAGGTCGTATGCCCGGCCACATGAACGTTTTGCTTGCGGAAGCAGACGTGCCCTATCCGCTTTTACTGGAGCTGGAAGAAGCTAACAAAGAGCTCACCACTGCCGATGTAGTATTGGTCATTGGCGCCAATGATGTGGTCAATCCTGCTGCCAATGACGACCCATCAAGTCCTATTTACGGCATGCCAATACTAATGGCATCCGCCGCAAAGAAGGTGATTGTTTTTAAACGGAGTATGAGTACCGGGTATGCTGGTATTCAAAATCCTTTATTCTTCCATGAAAAAACAAGTATGTTGTTTGGTGATGCCAAGGCCTCTTTGAACAAGCTCGCTGCAGAAATTGCCAATGCATAATGCAAAATGAGGACTGCACCTTGCTTATCTGCAATTAGCAAGGACGGAGGATTGTAGAACCTAAGTAGTTATAAGTTTTTTGGTGTTTTTTAAACTAAACAGCTTTAAATGAATTATGTAGATAGCCCACCTGGCGGGTTAGAATAAACCATTTTTTAATAGAGGAACACACATGGCAGTAATAGGAGAAATTATCAAAAAAGCGATTGATCTGGGAGAAAAATTAGGCTCAGACACATCCCCAATAGAAGCGCAGCAGGAAGTATTGAAAGATTTACTGGAAACAGCGAAAGATACCGCTTTCGGTAAATTTTATGCTTTTGACCAGATTTTAGACTCCGGCGATATCAGTCGGGTCTTTGCTGAAAAGGTAGATTACCATGATTATGATACTATTGCTGAAAGATGGTGGAGTAAACTGCTGCAGGGCCATAAAGACATTACCTGGCCGGGTCTGAACAAGCATTTTGCTGTGAGCTCAGGTACGACCAGTAGTAGCAAACATATTCCTGTAACTGAAGCCATGCTGGATGCTATTCGCAAAGCTGGCGTAAAGCAGGTCATGACACTGTCTAAATATGACCTGCCTTCTGATTTTTATGAAAGACAGATCATGATGCTGGGTAGCTCTACTGAATTAAAGGAAAATAATGGCTTTTTGGAAGGGGAGATCAGCGGTATCAGTGCCAGTAATATTCCTTTCTGGTTTAAAAATTTTTACAAGCCTGGTGAAGAAATATCTTCTATTGAAAACTGGGATGACAGGGTGCAGGCCATCGCTGAAAAGGCAAAAGAATGGGATATCGGCAGCATTTCAGGTATTCCTTCCTGGATAGAGCTGATGATGAAAAAGGTCATTGAATACAATAAGGTAGATAATATCCATGACATCTGGCCAAACCTGGCAGTATACACTCCCGGTGGTGTAGCTTTTGAGCCACATCGCAAAAGCTTCGAAAAGCAGCTCGCTCATCCACTAACTTATATCGATACCTACCTGGCTTCAGAAGGTTTTCTGGCTTTTCAGGGTCGGCCAGATACAGATGCCATGCAACTAGTGCTGGACAACGGTATCTATTTCGAGTTTGTCCCCTTCACACCTGAGAACATGACGGAAAATGGTGCTATTCATCCTGATGCAAAGGCACTGACCATTGCAGAAGTCAAAGAAGGTGTGGATTATATACTTGTCATAAGTACCGTTGCAGGTGCCTGGCGCTACATGATTGGCGATACTATTCAATTTACAGATGTTAGTCGTAGCGAAATAAAAATTACAGGGCGGACAAAGTTCTTCCTCAATGTAGTGGGTTCTCAGTTGAGTGTTCACCAGATGGACAAAGCCATGGAGGCTATACAGGAAGAGTTCAGCGTTACGATTCCTGAATATACTGTAGCGGCCGTTCGTGAAGATGAGAAAGATTATATTCACCAATGGTATATTGGTCTGGATGATGGCAGTGCAGAAGGTAGCAAAGTCGCAGAGTATCTAGACAAGATTTTGCAGGAAAATAATAAGAACTACAAAGTAGCCAGAAACAAAGCGCTAAAGGGGGTAAAAGTGAATGTTGTACCCGCCAGCAAATTTTACGATTATAACGAAAAAAAGAAGAAAAAAGGTGGACAGGTAAAATTTCCAAGGGTAATGAAAGAAGAAGATTTCAAGGAATGGGAAGATTTTGTCGTTGAGGGCTAAAAACTTTATAGTCAGTTATTGAAAACTGATAGAGAAGCTGAATTTTTACAGCTTATCTATCGGTTGTCTTTTTATATCCTTCATCTTTTTAAAATGAGAAGGGCTCAGCCCTGTCACTTTTTTAAACTGCCCGGAAAGATGGGCGACACTGCTATAGTCCAGGCTGTCTGCAATCTGGGTCAGTGTCATTTCCTCATAAGCGAGCAGTTCTTTTGCTCGCTCAATCCTTTGTAGAATCAGATATTTTTCAAGCGTAACGCCTTCAATTTCGGAAAATAAACTGCTAAGGTATCCATAATCTGCCCCGAGCTTCGTCTGCAATCGCTGAGAAAAGTTCTGTGACTTCAGACCGCTTTCATTGCCATAAAGTGATTCGATGACAAAAGCTTTTATTTTTTCTACCCATTGGCTTTTTTTATCATCTAATCTTTGAAAGCCTTGTGCCTCAAGTTTTTCATCAAGTGCAGGATAGTCTATTGGTGGGCTTGCCTCAGCTAAAACCAGCTCTCCCAACTGTATGTCGCTTACGTCCAGCGATAGCTTTCCGGCAATTTGCCGGACTGCCTCAATGCAGCGATTGCAGACCATATTTTTGATGTAGATAGTATTGTGGTATGTCATTAGAATTACTTCTATGGATTTTATATAGCTAGAACGCAGGAATAGGATAGGAGGTTGATGCTCCACTATGCCGCTATCAATTAAAATTTTCTCACATAGTGCCGGTCCTCCAGCCACTCCTTTACTCTCAAAAACTGTTGCCACTTAGGCGTGTCCTTGATATTGATTTCCTGCTGAATGGCATCATAAAGTGCTCTTGCTGCATCATAATCACCTTTTTTGAAAGCTTGAAACGCAGGTATAATTGCGGCATTGGCACGATCCATTGCCAGGGCCTGTTCAATAATTTCCTGTGTAGTCTGCTGCTTCGAAAATGAGATAGAATCTGCACTTACTTTAATGCAGTTGCTATGAATAGGGTCTTTCAAAACGAGGTAGTCGAGGCTGGTGCAGCGGCTTAAAGCTACGTAAGCCTGACCATATTCGAATGACTTGCCGATATCAAGCACCGCCTTTGAAAAGGTGAGTCCCTGGCTTTTATGAACGGTAATGGCCCAGGCGAGTTTTAAGGGAAACTGTTTGCAGGTACCCAAGACCTCCGATACAATGCCATGGCGAGCTTCATCGTAAACATACTGGATATTCTCCCAGATTTCCGGCTTCACCTGATAGCTGACATTGTTTTCAGCTCTGACGGATATGCTATCATTATTGAAAGCTTCCACTTTGCCCATTAAGCCATTATAGTAGCCTTCTGAAGCATTGTTTTTCATAAAAATCACCTGCGCACCTACTTTCAACTTCAGGTTGGCCGGTTCAAAGGGAAGTAAATTGTTAGGGTAATTACCTTCCAAGACTGCTGGAAATTCTCTGATACTGCCTTCGAGTGCGGCGAGTTTCTGGTCATTGATGGCCACAATACTTGCATTGTGTGTACCTAGCATAATGTATCCTTCATCCAGCAAACTAAAGTGGTACAGCTTGCTGCTATCATTGAGCAATGCAACATCATCGTAAGTGTGTTCCCGAAGGCGCACCCGGTTCAGCAATGCCTTGAACGCTTCATCCTTTTGCCGATAAATTTTTGTTAGCGCTATATGGAAGGGAGCAAGATTCTCGAAAGCCTTCGATGCAAAGAAATAGCGATTGCTGTAATGCTGTGATAAAATCTCCCATTCCGCAGATCGCACCACAGGAGGAAGCTGAAAAGGGTCGCCAATTAAGATGAGTTGTACCCCGCCAAAAGGAGCAGCACGCTTTCTGAAAGTGCGCAACAAGACGTCGATAAGGTCCAGCATATCAGCCCTGACCATCGACACTTCATCAATAATCAGCGTTTTTAAATGGCGAATAACTTCTAACTGGTCCTTATTGTACTGAAAAGTATCAAAAATGGAAGGCTGACCGTTCATGACCCTGGTGCTGAGTCTGCTGTCCCCCGGAAGAAACACCTCTCTGGGATCAATCTTGAAAAAGGAATGGATCGTTTTGCCACCCGCATTAATGGCTGCCACGCCCGTTGGCGCAACTACTGCCATATTCTTTTGACTTAATGCCGTAAATGTCTTCAGAAAGGTAGTTTTACCTGTTCCTGCTTTTCCAGTAATGTAAAGTGATTTATCCGAATAAAGCGCAACTTCCAGGGCCGTAATAAATTGCTGGTTGGTCACGTCCAGCTTAGCATTGGCAAATTGTTGGCGGAAGAAATCTTTCAGGTTATCAGACATGTGGCGTAGACATCAATACTAAAGGTATGATGGTAATATACTTTGTTCAAATATTATTTTAATATTTTTCTAATTTTATTGGCTTGCTGCATCAATTGCATCTTTTGCTCTTCATCATCCGACAATATTGCCTTTTGAAAAGCCGATAAAAAGGCCAGGTATTCATTTAATGCACTTTTCAGATGCTTCTTATTCTGACTGAAAATGGGCGCCCACATTGCAGGATCACTTTTCGCTAATCTTACCGTAGAGGCAAATCCGCTACCGGCCATGTCCAGAATATGTTTTTCATCGCGGGCCTTATCCAATACCGTTAAGCTCAGAGCAAAAGCGCTGATATGGCTCAGGTGAGAAACATAAGCCATTTGCATATCGTGTTCTTCCGATGACATATAGCTTATTGGCATGTCAAGGGTATTGCATAAGGATTGGGCTTTCTCTATAGCCCATTTTGCACTGCTTTCCTGATCGCAAATAATCATATTTTTCCCCGGTAACAAAGCTGCAAATGCTGCCTCAGGACCGGTATATTCTGTGCCTGCAACTGGGTGCATGGCCACGTATTGCTCTCTCTTAGGATGGGCAGCGGCAATATCGGTAATCGTTTTTTTCGTGGACCCTAAATCTATTAACAGACAATTACCGGGCAATAGATCCAAAACGGGGTTGATGAGCTTTGCAATAGCATTTACGGGTACGGCCAAAACCACCATTTCTGCCTGTTCCAAGGCTGCTGTCATGGGTTGGATTTCGTCCACAATCTTCAAATCAAGGGCTTTCTGGGCGTGCATCGCATTATTTTCAACACCGATAATATGTGGGTGCTTTAGTCTGCCTTTTAACGCAAGCGCCATAGAACCGCCCAGAAGTCCTAAACCTATAATGGAAATTTGCATAAATACATGAATATTAGTACTTAAAAATTTAACTTAAATTTAATAGCTGCGTAACATACATTTTTATGATATAAAATTTATAACAAAAATATTAATTTACATTAAATGTATGTAAATTAATAGGTGTAAATAAATACCAGTCAGTCCTTTACACTTTAGTCAACCTAAACATCTATGAAAAAACCTATCCTTGTTACAGGATCTCACCGTTCAGGATCTACCTGGGTTGGTAAGGTTCTAAGTCAAAGTCCAGACGTCTTTTATATTCACGAACCATTTAATATTGGTATCAACAGAAAAGTTTTTCCCTTTCAGTATTGGTTTGAACACATTGGCAATGCTACAGATCCTCTTTTGCAAAAAAAGGCATTAGATTACATTGAAAGTTTTTATGGGCTCAGAAGCGATTGGTTACTGAAAAATGGCAGTCGCATAAGATCAATTAAAGACGGAGGGAAGTATTTTCGCAATATTTTATACAGGTTAAGTTGTCGGCCATTGATTAAAGATCCCATAGCTATAATGTCCGTTGAGTGGCTGTATGAAAAAACAGACTGTGACGTAATTATTATTATACGGCACCCTGCGGCTTTCATAGCTAGTCTGAAGGTGAAAAATTGGGTTCATGATTTTACGCATTTCGAACAACAAGAGTCATTGTTGAACAAGTATTTATTTCCGTATAAGGAGCAAATTATTGATTTTGTTAATACTGAGCATGATATCATTGAGCAGGGAATATTATTATGGAATACTATTTATAGTACTGTACTCCAATATTATCAAAAGTACGAAAAACAATGGTGCTTTGTGAAACATGAAGATATTTCAATGAATCCTATGGACTCATTTGAAAGTATTTGTAATGAAGTTAATATAAAATTTACAGAGCATCACAAAGCATTTATCAGAAAAACGACTTCAGATAGGAATGGCGAAGGAACGCTGGTACGCAATTCAAAAAGCAATATCTATAGCTGGAAAGATCGACTTACCTCTGGTGAGATTGAAAAAATAAAGGAAAATACTGCCCATGTTTGGAAGCATTTTTACGAAGAGAGTGACTGGCAAACAGTTGAAGAGATCTTAATCCCTTTAGTAAAGTAGCGGATAGTAGTTAGAATTGGACTTTATTTCTGGATGCTGCTTAGGTAGGTTGTTGTTGGTAATTAAAATATTGCAGCGTGATTAGCTTATTGTTACGCTTATCTATCAGACTTCTCCAACAATGGACTGAACAATCTGTTGATGTTGAAACAACAGCCATTTCATGAAAACAGCAAAGACTAAATTGAAAGATGCCGAAAAAAAGGCAGCACATTTATTTGATGAAATTGAAAATCGTGGACTGATTCGAGCAGGGATTACAGAGCAAGCCCTTAACGGTGATATATTTAAATTGGCGGAAGAGCTATTTGGTATCAAGAAGTACTGGCACAAACGCATCGTCAGAGCTGGTAAAAACACCATTTACCCCTATAAGGAGAATCCGCCTGATCTGATGATTGCTGAAGATGATATTTTATTCCTGGACTTTGGGCCCATTTTCGAAGATTGGGAGGCTGATTTCGGGCGGACTTTTGTCATAGGCAACGACCAAACCAAATTAAAGCTGCGTGATGATATCGAAACCGCATGGACTGAAACGCAGGCCTGGTTCCTGCAACAAGATGCAGTGACCGGAGCGGCATTGTACCAATACGCTCTTGACAAAGCTAAGTCGATGGGCTGGAAGTTTGGTGGAGAGATAGCCGGTCATTTGATTGGTAAATTTCCACACGAAAAACTTCAAAAGGAAGATTATACCAATTATGTCCATCCTGAAAATCATGTCAATATGCTGGCACCAAACAGCGAAGGCCAACCCAGAGACTGGATTCTGGAAATTCATTTCATCGATCCCATTTTACAAATTGGTGGTTTTACGGAACGCTTGCTGACGGTAAATTAGCGTGCCTAGAGTTCAATCAGACAATATATGTTGTGACTGATAATAAAGACAAAGACATTGCACTTCCATGCGTTTATAAAGTGTAAATTTGCCATTCTATAAACATTATTATGGCAAGACCTGAAAAAAGAGTAACCATTGGCCATGTTTTCAAGACGATCATCTGGCCAAGAAAGCAATATTTATTGATTGGCCTCATTCTTATCGTTATCAGTCGTTTGGCTGGCTTGGTATTGCCAGGTGCCAGTAAATACCTGATGGATGACGTGATTCCTGACAACAATCTGAGTCTTTTAAAATGGCTGATTGCTGCGGTGGTGGGTGCAATTATCATTCAGTCCGTGACATCTTTTGCGCTTACGCAAATATTAAGCGTGGAGGCTCAGCGGCTTATTGCTGAGTTGCGGGCTAAAGTACAGCGGCATATCATTCAATTACCTATCCGGTTTTTCGATAATACCAAGACGGGCGAATTAGTATCGCGGATTATGAGCGATGTTGAAGGCGTGAGAAACCTTGTAGGTACTGGCCTTGCCCAGTTTGTGGGAGGCATTATTACAGCTATTATCTGCTTGGTCTTGCTGATACTCATCAGTCCGATGATGACCTTCTATGTACTGGTTCCCGTGGCATTATTTGGATTTATTTCCCTCAAAGCTTTTGCAAAAATTCGACCTATTTTCAGGGAAAGAGGTGTCATTAATGCTCAGGTAACCGGTAGACTCACAGAGACTTTAGGAGGTGTACGGGTTATTAAGGGCTTTAATGCTGAAGCCCAAGAAATTAAAACTTTTGAAGAAGGTGTCAACAGGCTGTTTCTGAATGTTAAGAAAAGCCTGATCAGTACCAGTTTGGTCACCAGTTCAGCAACCTTGCTATTAGGGTTGGCTTCTGCAGGCATTATGGGTTTGGGTGGTTATATGATCATGGAAGGTGAGCTTACTTTTGGAGACTTTTTGGCATTTACACTATACCTCGGCTTTATGATCGCTCCAATTGTGCAGATGAGCAATATTGGCAGCCAGCTTACAGAAGCTTTTGCGGGCCTGGACCGCACGGAGGAAATCATGAACATGCCGCTGGAAGATGCTGGTACTGAAAGAACTATCGAGTTGCCGGTGATCCGTGGAGACCTACGTTTTGAGGCTGTTTCTTTTGCTTATGAAGAAGATAATGATGTGCTCACCAATATCAGTTTTGCTGCTCCCGCAGGTTCAGTCACTGCTCTGGTAGGGAGTTCCGGTTCAGGAAAAACCACAATAGCAGGTTTGGCGGCCTCCTTTTTACAGCCACAGCATGGAAAGGTGATGGTGGATGGCCAAGACTTGAGTAAAGTTAAATTGAACAGCTACCGTAGCCAACTGGGAGTGGTGCTGCAGGACGATTTTCTGTTCGAAGGTAGCATAAGGGAGAATATTCTATTTCCAAGACCAGGAGCATCTGAGACGGAAGTGGTAGCTGCGGCGAAAGCTGCCCATGTGCAAGAGTTTACAGACCGCTTTGAGGAAGGTCTCGATACATTGATCGGGGAAAGAGGGGTAAAACTTTCGGGTGGACAAAAACAGCGAATAGCTATTGCCAGAGCGATTCTTGCCGACCCGAAAATTTTAATTCTTGATGAAGCCACTTCTAACCTGGATACTGAAAGCGAAGCGCTCATCCAGGCTAGTTTGCAGACCCTGATGCAGGGTCGCACCACTTTCGTCATTGCCCACCGTTTAAGTACTATCCGGCAGGCCGATCAGATTCTCGTTATTGAACGTGGTCGGATAGCAGAACAGGGCAAGCATGAAGCACTAATAGAAAAAGAGGGCAGATATTACCAACTTTATACCTATCAGGCTAGAATTTAATAATTGTTACCTACTCCCTGTTTGGAAAATCCTGTTGATATTGAAGCCAAATCGAAATTCTTCACCAGGGACACCATTTCCACCAGCCAATAGGTACTGTTCATTTAATGCCGGAGATGTGACAAAGTAGAGCTGAAAAACATGTCCGCCGGTCTCAATATCGATACCAACACCCACATTATTGTTTAAGTCATTATTTAAGTTAGGAATGAACTGCCCGGTGATGGCCAGGCGGCGGGTTATATTATAATAACCACTAAAGCCTAAAGCAAGATAAGTCTGCTGCGTCCCTTCAATTTGCAATTCCTGGCCTACTCTGTTAAAGTGTGATACCATTGGGCTCATTTGGAGGCTTAACTTATCGCTCATTTTTCGGGCAATAATCAATTGAGCTGTATAGCTCATGCGATCAGTAAAGGTGTAGTCAGGAATCGATAAAAAGCTGTAATCCACTGAATTGACTGCAGTGTTCCCCGCTAACGTTACAGATACAGGCATGCTGTTATCTATTTTCTGCTGCAGCAAATGATAACGAAAGCCTAAGTCGTACAACTTATCGAGACTAGATCTGCCTGCGGAAAGGGAAAACCTGTCTGAAAAACCATATTCAAAGCTGAATCGAATATTGGCACCATTGTCGAGCCCATAAAGGTCGCGTATACCACTGTTAATGGTATTGAAGGTGTGCATTATGGAATAATGTAGCTCCTTTTTTGAAAGAGGCTCCACAGTATACAAATTCATCTGGCGTGGTGCTGGAAACGTTAACTCTACTTTATCATTCGCAACTGCAGGCTTACGCTCTAATTGGGCAAAGAGCAAGGTTGGGACAGTAAGTAATAGGGGTAACAAGTAAAATTTAATCATAAAAGTACGGCTATATAGTTGTGCAGTTTGTTATTTAGTTTTCTTAAATTCTGCTTTAATGCTGATCTTCTGTTCGTCTGCAAGTTCGTAAAATACCACCTTCGGTTTAGTAATATTAAAATCTGTTAGTGCAACTTCGAAAGAAGCATCTAATGTAACGCTATTAGTGGATTTAAACACCAATGTTCCCTCAACTTGTGCTGGTTTAGACTCCCCATGAATTTTGAGCGTACCATCAGCAATTACTTTTTGAGCACTTGTACTGTTTTTGTCTATTTTTTCAGGATCCTTCAGTTTTCCCGTAAACTCTGCATAAGGGTATTTATCGGTTTCAAGATAACTTTCTCTCATATGTTTGTTGCGTAAACCAATACCGGTGTCCATCGTTTTCAGGTCAACATAGAAGTCTAAGAGATTTTTATCAAGGTCTATAAGACCATTTAAATTATCTGATGTGCCTGTAAAACTCGTCAATGGGGCATCGGAAATAAACTCCACGTAACCCTCTTCCGTGACGTATTGCTGTGCTTGAGTAGTGAAAAGTACAAATATTAATGTAATTGAGGCAATTGCGCTGTAAATCATATATTATTTAGTTACTGTGAGAATATTTTCTTGAATGCTGGTTTCAAACATAGCCAAAGGTGAAGTTGCAGGGCCACGCAGTACATCGCCTGAAGTATTAAAGCGTGAGCCATGACAGTTGCAGGTAAATATTTCACCATCAAAACCCCAGCTATTGTCGCAACCGGTATGAGTACAAACACTGGTAAGTGCACTATAGCTGCTGCCATTGACATTGACTACCAGCAACTGTGCCTCCCTTATTAATAGCCATGCTCCTTCTTCCTGTAGCGAGGTTTGCCTATTGAGGTCAATGGTTATGGTGTCACCCGTAATGGTGATTGCTTCCCCATCCATATCTTCCATATCATTTGAATCGTCATCTGCATTAATAGGAGCTGGGGTATCATCATCGCTGCTACAGCTTGTGAAAAAACCTACTCCAAACATTGCAGCAATGCCATAAAAGCCGGTTTTTCTTAAAAATTCACGTCTGGAGGCAGACAATCTACCGGTTGTAACTTGTGAGCCTATATTTACCTTTTTCATAATGTTTTTGGGTTTGTGTGACTTCTGAATGTACATTTTACTTTACGAGAATTTATTGAGTGTGGATTTTTCAAGATAGTGAATATGTTTCTTGTTTACTTCATTGAGGTAAGTTTTAAACAAGAAATTCAGTAATTAGCATGACTGCCCTAACTATCCAATAAATAATCGTACCTTTAGCTTTTTAAAATGAAG
>JBGSXH010000276.1:0-2963 GCA_041751515.1 Cyclobacteriaceae bacterium
TTTGTCCAATTTGCTTCTTTTTCCGGTAGCCGGATCTTGACTGTCCAAGGAAACAATTTCTGAAAGAATTGTGGAAATCTGCTGAGGGGTATAGAACTCTCCCGCCTTTTTACCTGAACCTGCTGCAAACTGACCAATCAAATATTCGTAAGCGTCTCCAAGCGTATCGGAATCGGTGGAAAAGTCTGCAATACCTTCTGAAATTTTTTGTATGATACTACATAGCTTTCTATTTCGGTCTGTTGGAGTTTTTCCAAGCTTTTCGGAATTCAGGTTGATTTCCGAAAACAAGCCCTGGAATGAATTGGCAAAGGATTCATTTTCTATATAGCGAAATCCTTTTTCAAGCGTCACCAACAATTCTCTGGAATGGGTTCGTGCTAGCTCTGTAATATTATTCCATAGGTGCTGCGGTTTGATCACATAGTGGACTTTTTTCCGCATTTGCTTTTCAAAGGCTTCTATGTCCTCTTCATTGGAACTGTACCAGACGGATAGGGGAGTTTGCTTGTCCTCATCCTGTAAGTCTGGGTAGTCCGAACCCAGTTCTTTTTTGGCTGATTCGGTATAATTATGCGAGAGGTATCTTAAAAACAGAAAGGAGAGCATGTAATCCCGGAAGTCATCGGCATTCATGGAACCTCTTAAGTCGTCAGCTATTTTCCAAAGGGTTTGCCCTAATTGCTTTTGTTCTTTTTGTGTCATAAAATATAAATTAAAAATCAAAAATTACGAATTACGGGATTTGAGAGTGATTTGTATTTTTCCCATAATTCTACAAAGTTCCTCAGCATCATGTAAAAGGCTTCCTGCTTGTTCTTCACTAAGATAATCAGTTGCTTTAAGCAGTTTTAACCAATATGCTGTTTCTCTTGCTTCCTTGTAGGCAATGCTGATTTTTGAAAGAAAATCTTTGTCAGATTGACCACCGATTGACTCTTCAATGTTGGCACCAACAGAAGTTCCGCTTCGTAAAAGTTGTTTGGACAATACGAATTCCTTCTTTTCAACAATTAAAAACTTATAGACTTTCACAATTCTTACAGCAAACGCAAAAGATTTTTCCTGTATGATATTGTTTTGCTTCATCGTAATTTTAAATTGTTAATTTGTAATTGAAGGAAAGAGTCCCTGCATTAATCCTTTTTTATGCTGCTTCAATCGGTCTATTTTTCCGACTTGGGCGACGATAAGTTCATCGACAGCAGAAAGACATGAAGCGATTTTTTGTTGTTCCTTTTCTTTTGGAATGAAAACTGATATATCTGAAATTTGCTGAAAGGAAAGATTTGGAGGTTCATTTCCTGCAATGTTTCTATTTATGCTTTCAACAATTTTTGTAGTTTGTATTAGGTAATAAACGAACCCACTGTCGTTTGAAGTAACCAACTTACCAACTCGTTGATTAAGCAAGGAATTATGGTAGGTTTCGTCCACAGGAGCTATCTTTAATTTCATACTAAGGATTGGACGAGTAAGAGCTAAAACATAGTCCCCTTTTATTAATAAGAATCTTTGATACTCGTCTTTATATGACTCAGGTAAATAGGATGGTGTATCATGCTTCATTTCTTGAATACCCACATCTGCTATCTTTAACCATCTAGTTCCGCTGGCAACGCTGTCTTTGCTAGAAAAGGCATAGCCTTGAAAAATTGAAAAGACTTGTTCAATATTTTTCTCAACCCATTCCCCTTCATCCTCAAACTCAGGAAAACGATAGTTTGGTATCGTTTGTCCTTCCAGAGGAAAAAGGTTTTGCATCAGGCCTTTTTTGTGAGCTTTGAGGGCTTCTAGCTTCTCGCTATGTGCGGTAATCAGTTCATCCAAGGAAGAAAGACAGGAGGCGATTTTTCTTTGCTCGCTTTTATCTTCAGGTAAAATCAGAGATTTTGAAAGAAATACATCATTTCCAATGTTTATAGTGTTTTTTGCTCCTTTTTGTATAATTGATGCCAAGTAATTTATTGTTCGTTCGGGAGATTCAAAATAAGCTTCAAGAATAAGTCCTAACCAAGCTGTTTCGGGAGTGAATACTCCGTATAGGGGTGACACTATTACTGGTTTTGAAATTTTACTTTGTTTTATTATTCCGTATGGAAAATCTCCAGTTGGACTTTTAGTATAGATAATATCCTCTGGTAAAACTCTTTTATAATTTTCTGTATTCGAAGCTGCAAAACTTCTACCCAAATGTTTAATTTGGTTTACGACACCTTTGTGAACAGACACTGAAAACACTTCTTCATCTCCCTTACTTTTTGCCCTATGCTCAAAAAGAACTTCTGATAATTTTTTTGATTTCCAAGTACTTTTTCCATGAAACTCAGGAAACCGCAACTCAGGTATTAATTTTTCCTTACTCATTTTCTCCTTCTGATGCGTTTATCTCATTCAAAACCAAGGTTTGTAATTCATCTTTAGGCAGCAGCAGCTGGTATTCGGCTACCCCAATGGGTTTGTTGATATCCTGCAGTGCTATCTCCACATCCAAATGGTCCTTATCCGCACAGAGTATAATACCTACTGACTGGTTTTCGCTTTCTCCCTTCTCCAATTTGTCAAGCAGAGAAAGATACAGGTTCATTTTACCCACATACTCAGCTTTAAAACTTCCTATTTTTAACTCGATAGCGACCAAAGAACGTAGACCCCTGTGGAAGAAAAGCATGTCTACAAAGTATTCCTTGTGATTATATTCTAAGCGGTATTGATTACCGATAAATGAAAAGCCTTTGCCCAATTCCAATAAAAAAGTCCTAATTTTTTCTATTAATCTGTTTTCCAATTCTAACTCTTTCATGGGTTCGGTAATCCCTAAGAATCCCAAATTATAGGAGCTTTTAAAAACTTCATTGGCATATTCCGCACTTACCTCAGTTAAAGTATTGCTAAAGTTGTGTGATTTCAATTGGTTTGCTGCTCGACTATAGCTATCCATCTTAATGGCATTGAGCAATAAG
>JBGSXH010000277.1:0-6850 GCA_041751515.1 Cyclobacteriaceae bacterium
ATACTGCATTTGTTGTTGCTCGCCAATGCCGAAAGTAGTCGATAGCCAGCCATGCCCACGATCGATGATGTCGTTGAACTTACTGCCCAAATCATCCATTTCCCTGGTGATGCTCCCTACCTGTGCCGAAAAGAAGTAGGAGAGTCCTGCCAAACCTATGATGACAATTACAATTGACAAAACTGAGCTCAGACCCCTGGAGATTTTGGCCTTTTCCATTTTGGCACTTAAAGGCCGTAGCAATAATGCCATGATAAAGGCAATGAAAATCGGACTAAGGATGGATTTCCCCAGGATAAGCGCATAGCAGGTTAAAGCCAGGCCTGCGATAATAAAAAAGTATTTGGCATATCCGGGTAGTCGGCTCATCATCAGTATATTAAATGGTGATTGATGAACGGGTGCGGCTAAGGAATGTTTGCAATTTTTTAAGATTATTTTAAGGCTGCCTTTTGCTTTTAAATTCACAAAAAAGCCCTGCTCATAGACAAAATATGTGCAGGGCTGCTAGTTATGTATGAAAGAGCTATGGTGAGCTACTAGCTAATATTTTGCAGGAACGCCTCTTCCGGGCAATGTCTTTTGAATCATTTCTCTGATGTGATTATTGGCATTAGCCAGGTCTTCTTTTCTGAGGTACATCATATGGCCGCTTCTGTATCCCTCAAATTTTAGCCTGTCCTTCATTTTACCACTTGGATCAATTTGCCACATAGTATATTTGGCATTAAAATAATCTGTAGCACCGTCGAAATAACCGGATTGCACCATAACATGCAGGTAAGGATTCTGTGCCATCGCCTGCCGAAGGTTTTCACCTGTATTGTCATTACTATTGTCCCATGGCCTTACCGGGCCAAACATGTTATATTTTACGTCAGTCTTGTAGTTGAGTGATTCACTAAGGTATGCATTGATGGCCGGAGTGAAGGAATGTAGCCATGAGGTGAGCTCTGCATTGTAGTCGGGCCTGTCGCCGGCAGTCTTTCGGTCGATCCCTTTGTACCGGGAATCTAATCGGCCAATGGTAAATCCGTCCTCTCTGAGTAATTCTTTCCAGAAGAAACTGGTGGGCACATCCAGGTTGTGTTGTAGTACCGCAGTTGTAGAGATGCCTGCATATCGCGCCATCTTTTCTGCCATTTCCTGCCTTCTTTCCGTTGTTATAAAACCACCGTGCGCCATGGCAGGCAGCAACTCCTCCAGTGTAAAAGTTTCAACTTCATCAAGCAAATCGTTCAGATCCATCTGCTGAAGTGCGGGTTCTAATTGCTCGTGATACCAGGCTGCTGCGGCAAAATACGGTACGCGCAGTGCTGCCTCTACAGGTCCGCCACGTTCAATGCCTAAACTGGTAGGAGAGACCAGTATAACGCCATTCAGGTACATCCAGTCATTGTTTTGTAAGGCAAGTGCCAGACCAGATACTCTGGTAGTGCCATAGCTTTCCCCAATCAGATACTTGGGTGAGCTCCAGCGATTGTTGCGGGTCACAAAAGTGTTCACCCATTCTGCCAGGTAAGCGATGTCAGCATTCACACCGAAAAATTGTTTGCTTACTTCCTCCTTACTCAAGTCCGGAGAGGCTCGGGAGTACCCGGTATTGACAGGATTAACATAGACGATATCAGCGACATCCAGAATAGAATGTGGATTTTCTTTTACGCCATAAGGTTGGACGGGGTAGCCTTCATCATCAATTTCCAGTATTCTTGGACCGGTATAAGCAATATGCATCCATACAGAGGCTGAACCCGGACCGCCATTGAAAGAAATTACCAGCGGTCTTGCACTTCGGTCGCGCACATCCGAGCGTTCGTAATAGGTATAGAATAGTCCCGCGATAATTTCATTGTCATCATTCCAGACAGGTTGTGTGCCGGTGGTCGCATTATAGGGAATTTTTTTCCCCTGAATCGTGACTTCATGGCTGGTGGTAACCGTGGAGTCCATATGTAAATTGCGCTGCGCCATTATGGGTTGGAGCAGCAAGGTCATCAGTAAGCAGGTGCCTAGTAGTCTTTTCATAGTTTTGGGTAAGTTGAATAGAAATTTCTCTGTACTTCAAATTAGGTAGTTTGCTTTGAGGGTACAAATTTAATGAGCATTTAAGCCTGTTAAAGCAAATGATCCATGAGATTAATTATATTAGAGGTCTGTATTAGACCATTTATGTTTCAAGTAGACATCTTTTCGTTATAATCTTGTAACAGGAAATTCATATAACATTAAAATAAATTAAACTTAAATCCGTGTCATCGCTTTATAAAGTTTTGTATATGTCCTCACATTATTAAATATTTATTGAATGATTGTAAGAAGAAATCTTGGTTTTGTCTTAGTGTGGCATTATACCTGGAAAAGCCTCCTTTATTACATACTGCTTTCCGTTTTTGTATACCTCTTGCATGATATATATGGTTTCAGGGGTTTAAGCATTCCTTCCTATACTATTATCGCACTTGGTGCCGCAATCGCCATATATTTGGGTTTTAAGAATGATCACGCATACGACAGATGGTGGGAGGCAAGAAAAATCTGGGGTTTAATGGTGAATTACAGTCGGGCCTGGGCCAGGCAGTGCATTACTTTAATTATACCGCCAACTGATGGCGATATAGATGAGGTGCGAAAATTTCAACAAAAACTTGTTTACAGGCATATTGCTTTCGTTAATGCCTTGCGGGTCTTTTTGAGACAGAAGCAATTATATAATGCTACCAGCCAGACGGAGCTTTTCGAAGCTGAAAACGATTACGTGGATGTAAAACCATTTGTAAGTGCCAGCGAGTACAAAGCCTTCTGCAGCAAAGATAATCCTCCCAATTTTTTGCTTCAGCGACAAGGGGAGGACTTGCAAATGGCTTATAAAAACGGTTGGATATCCGACTTTCGCTTTGTGAAAATGGAAGAAACCTTGGTCGATTTTAATGATATTCAGGGGATGAGTGAACGTATTAAAAACACCCCGTTGCCGCGACAGCATACATTTTTCTCAAGGATATTCGTATTCATTCATGCATCGCTACTGCCCTTTGTGTTCATTGACGACATGGGTTGGGCCACTATTCCGGTTTCAGTAACTGTTTCTTTTGTATTCCTGGCGCTCGATCTGATCGGGGAACGTACGGAAGATCCTTTTGAAAACCGCTTGGAAGATACTCCAATGACGGCTTTGAGCAGAACCATCGAAATAAACCTCAAAGAGCAGCTTGGTGAAGAGAATTTTCCAGAGAAATTCAAGCCTATTGAGGGCATTGTATTTTAAGGGTAATTCGCCTTTTACTCACTTCCTCACTCTAAAAAAAATCTCTCTTAGAAATCAGAGAGATTTTTTTATGTCATTTCCTTTTATTTACTGCAAATTAGAGCTTGTTGTCTGCTTTTTTTCAAACTCCAATATCCTGCTTGTTCCGTCGGTTTTATCAATTATTTACGCAAAGGTCTTCACAAGATTTACATAATTTTCTTCAAATATATATAACCGTAAAAGTTTATTCTTTATACAATAACTTGGTATTATAAGAACATCTATATTTTAATATATTGATATTTAGGTAATTAAAACATATATTAATGCAAAAATTGGCGATATTTGAGCCATTGTTTCACCTGAACAAACACAACCAACTATGAAAAATTTTACAGTATTGGTACTGCTAGTCCTTCTGGTATTTGGCAGTTACGACGCAAAAGCACAGCGGGCCTACGAGGAGGGAGATAAAATCCTGATGGCCGGGATCAGCTTTGGTACTTATGGCTATGGCTACATGGGTTCAAGATCTGGAGGAATGGTACCTTTATACGCCTCGCTGGAATTTGGCATCCATGAATACTTCAGTGTAGGACCTTATGTGGGCTATGCCAGTTACAATTACGATTGGGGCTTTGGAAGATATTCCTGGAATTTTCTTTCAGTAGGCGCAAAGGGTTCATTTCACTATGTACCTATTATCAACGAAGCTTTTGATTTCGATCTTGATGAGGAAAAGTTTGATTTTTATATTTCGCTGTTCCTTGGCTATGAAAACAGGTCATTTTCCGGCGATGACTTTGGGTTTAATTATGGAAATGAGGGCAGACTGGTCTTTGCTCCCGTAACCGGTTTCAAATACAATTTCAATCCTCAGTTCGGTGTCTTTGCTGAACTGGGACGTGGAGCATTTGGCTATGCTACCATCGGCGTTTCTTATAGGTTCTAATTTTTTGCAGGCTTTCCTCGGAAAGCCTGCTATTTTATCTGCTCAGCCATATATCATCCTGACGTGCTATGGTTCCTTATTGCTAAAGGCATGTTATTCATTCCAGGCACACTATCTCAAAATTTTCGAATTAATTAAAGATTACTTAAACATGCTCATTTTTATTGAGTTATGAATTTAAGTACTTTACCTTTTAACTGTGCGTCGTTTGACGCTCATCAATACTGTATCCCAAAAACTTAGTTCTATGGTAAAAAAATCCGGCAAGGCCAGGGTCATTATCTCGAATGTTTCACCCCAAATAGAAGAAGGTACTTTTCCTGCAAAATCGGTGATCGATGAGTCCGTAATTATTGCTGCTGATATCTTCAGTGATGGACATGATGTTTTGTATGCTGAAGTGCTCATAAAACACGATAAAGACAGGCGCTGGCAGGCAGCGCGCATGGAGCATCTGGGAAATGACAAATGGGAAGTAGCAGTACCCATGGAAAAAACAGGTTTTTATAAGTTCAAGCTACAGGCCTGGATTGACCACTTTACCACCTGGCAGTTGGGATTACAAAAGAAGCATGCCGCCGGGCAGGACATTGCACTAGAGCTAAAAATTGGTGCAGAATTGGTTGAAAAAGCGATGGGAAAAGCGGCATCAAAGGACAAAGCACAGTTAAAGAAATTAGCTGCAGTGCTAAAGTCAGAGGATGTCAACAATGCTTTGGAAATAGCGATGAGCCATGAACTTGCTTCGCTGATGCACAATAATGCAGACACCAGCAATGCTACGCTCTATCCTAAAGTGCTGACGATCGAAGCAGAGCGAAAAAAGGCAGGATTCAGTTCCTGGTATGAGTTCTTCCCAAGGTCGGCAGCCGTTACCCCTGGTAAGCATGGCACATTCAAAGATGCTGAAAAATTGCTTCCACGAGTCGCTGAAATGGGCTTCGATGTGCTCTATTTTCCACCTATACATCCCATTGGGGAAAGCAAAAGAAAGGGTCGGAACAATGCATTGGAAGCTGGTCCTGATGACCCCGGTTCTCCCTGGGCAATCGGCAGTAAACACGGCGGACATAAAGCAATTCATCCTGAATTGGGTTCATTGAAAGATTTCAAGTCGCTGGTAAAAGCAGCTGATAGTCAGGGAATAGAGATCGCTTTGGATATTGCCTATCAATGTGCACCTGATCATCCTTACGTGAAAGAACATCCCCAATGGTTTAAATGGAGACCAGATGGTTCCGTACAATACGCAGAAAACCCGCCTAAGAAATACGAGGACATATTGCCAATTAACTTTGAGAGTGAAGATTGGGAAAACCTTTGGGAGGAATTGAAAAGTGTGTTAGATTATTGGATTGCACAGGGTGTCAGCATTTTTAGAATTGACAATCCACATACCAAGGCATTTCCTTTTTGGGAATGGGCCATTGCTTCCATTCGGGAAAAGCATCCTGAAATATTATTCCTCGCTGAAGCATTTACGCGTCCCCGGTTGATGGAGCGCTTGGCTAAAGTAGGCTTCAACCAGTCTTACACTTACTTTACTTGGAGAAATACCAGTGAAGAATTAATTGAGTACATGGAAGAACTCACACAAACGGATAGCCGCTATATTTTTAGACCTAATTTTTGGCCTAATACTCCAGATATTTTGCCACCACACCTTACCTATGGTGGTGAAAATGCCCACATTCTGCGCGTCCTTTTGGCTGGTACGCTTTCTTCCAATTATGGCATATACGGACCTGTATATGAGTTCGGTATTAACACCCCGCATCCTAGTAAGGAAGAGTACATTGATAATGAAAAGTACGAGCTGAAGCATTGGGATTGGGGTAAGGAAACCCGTATAAAAGAGATCATTACGATGCTCAATAAAATTAGGAAAGACAATCCTGCACTGCAGACTACCTGGAATTTTGTCCGAGGATATAGTAGCAATGAAAACTTGCTGTGTTTCGGAAAATATGATAAAGCGAGCGGCAATACCATTATAGTGGCAGCGAATCTTGATCCTTATCATACCCAGCAGGGAATGGTCAGCTTCCCGGTAGAAAAGCTCGGCTTATCCAGCAATTTCACTATCAAAGATCTATTAAGCGGCGATACCTACGAATGGCATGCCGGCGACAATTATGTAGCACTTAACCCTTATGATATGCCGATGCATATTTTTGAGGTAATAAAATAAACTAAATTTTATGGCAGAAAAACATACCGTCCTGGACGATAAACTACATTGGTACAAAGATGCCATTATTTATGAACTTCACATCAAAGCATTTCATGACAGCAATGGAGATGGCATAGGCGACTTCAATGGCTTATTGGAAAAGCTGGATTATCTGCAGGATCTTGGCGTAACTGCTATATGGCTACTGCCATTTTACCCATCTCCATTGCGTGATGATGGCTATGATATTGCCGACTACTATAATATCAATCCCTCCTACGGTACTATCAAAGACTTTAAAAAGTTGATGAAGGAAGCACATAAGCGTAATTTGAAGGTGATTACTGAACTGGTTATCAACCATACTTCAGACCAGCATCCCTGGTTTCAAAAAGCGCGAAAAGCTCCCAAGGGTTCTGCTGCGCGAGATTATTACGTCTGGACTGATGATCCCGAGCAGTACAAAGATGCCCGA
>JBGSXH010000278.1:0-5005 GCA_041751515.1 Cyclobacteriaceae bacterium
TTAACGCAATCTCCCATTTTAATGAGTTCGCGTTCGCGCGTTATCGGGTCACCGACAGCTACATACTTCAGTACATCCTCCCTTTTCATGCCCATATCGATGAAATAATCTGTAACCTTAGGCACCTTATTACGCTCTTCCTGGGTCATTACATGGATGGGTTTGCTCCCCATTACTCCGACAACATCTTTTTTGCCATGAATAATGACACGCTGTGCCGTTAACGTTTTTGGGTCGAAGCCACCAAGGGTATGAAACCGAACAAAACCGTCTTCATCTATATGGGTCACGATAAAGCCGATTTCGTCCATATGAGCAGGAATCATTATACTTTTGCCTTCAGGATTTTTTTTCGCCTTTTTAACAGCTATTAAATTTCCCAAATTGTCAGTAAACAACTCATCAACTAAGGGCTTAACTTCTGATGTAATGAAATCACGAATAGGCTTTTCAAATCCCGGTGCACCAGGTATCTCGCATA
The DNA here is from genome assembly GCA_041751515.1 of Cyclobacteriaceae bacterium. Taxonomy (GTDB): domain Bacteria; phylum Bacteroidota; class Bacteroidia; order Cytophagales; family Cyclobacteriaceae; genus JBGSXH01. The sequence goes on from JBGSXH010000278.1 coordinate 482, forward strand.
TTTTCTTTAATAGTTCAAAATCTATCTGCATTCAGTTTGAGTTTTAAAATTGGTATCGGTAAAAATAGTGTATGAATAAGAACGGATACTTCCCAGTGTAGTATCATGTTCCAACTCATTATAAGCAATTTATCCAAAACATCCCTATTATTTTCTAATAATTACATGCTTATACGTAAAAAAAAATCCCATACTTTATCAGTATAGGATTTTGTGCGCATGAGAGGATTCGAACCTCCACGACCGTAAGGTCACCACCCCCTCAAGATGGCATGTCTACCAGTTTCACCACATGCGCATTTTTTGAGAAGCGCAAATGTATATAATCTGCAAAACATTATCAAGCCTCCTACAATGTAGATTAGAATTATTTATCCTTGACCGACCAGAGACTATTTACATATTCATTTTTATCGTTGAAGAAATTTTTCTCCAGCTGAAAACCACTGCTATCGGCAAGTTTTTCAATATCTTCCAAACTGAATTTTTGAGAAACTTCGACATCGATAGCTTCCCATGCCTTGAAATTCGCTTTAAAATTGAGCTTTTTTAGAAAAATTTCCTGCTCAACTTTGCTAACAATATAGCTTTTGCATGCTCCCGTCATAGGGTTGTAAGTAGGTGCATGCAAAAAATTGTCAATAATGATATTGCCATCATAAGTGTTATTAATACGATGTAACACATTGAGATTAAATGCTTTGGTAATGCCCTCTGGGTCATTATATGCCCTTAAAATTTTCGACGGATCCTTTTTCAGGTCAAAACCTAAAAACAAAACATCTTTGGATCGCATGTTTTTGACAAGCCTTTGCAAAAATTTTGTAGACTCTTCCAAAGTGAAGTTGCCAATATTTGAACCTAAGAACAAGACAACCTTTCTAGTATCATCAGTACTATCCAATTGTTCCAGCGCATCAAAATAATCGTCCTGAATACCATTAATTTCCAGCGCAGGAAATTGAGAAGCCATATTTTCTTTAAGGATGCTTAGCACATTGGGACTAATATCGATAGGTGTATATTTGAACTTTGCCTTATTTTGCAGAAAATGATCAAGCAGAACCTTGGTTTTATATCCGTCTCCGGCACCAAATTCTATCAGATTAAAATGGTTACCCTTATATTCAAATGCCTTTAATATAGCATCTTTTTGCTTCTGAAATATATTATATTCCGCTCTGGTGAGATAATAAGCATCCATCTTCATGATTTTCTGAAAAAGGGCATCGCCTTTTTCATCATAAAAATATTTAGAAGATAAATGCTTGGGACTATCGCTAAAGCCATCCATTATATCCCTGGCAAAGACGTCGTCCATTATATTGTTGTTATTGCTTACAGGTGTTTGGCCAGCCTTATTCCCGTAAACTGCCATCGCAGGTGAGGTTGAAAAAAATTTCGATATGTGCATCTTATATGGTTTTTAGGTGTTGCGCAAGATCCTCCCCGCAATACCATCTGATTGATCATAAATTTACCATTGTATTCACCCAGTGCTCCGGGTGCTTTTTTAAAATTTGGATAGGGCAAATATGCGCTGCCCGTCCACTCCCAACAATCACCATACAACTGCAAGCCATCAGTAACTGCTACCTGTGGATGAAATACCTGAGATTCCTGAAAATTTGCAGATGCAGGAATACTATGCTCAAACTTCTTGCAGGCAACTTCCCATTCTGCTTCTGTAGCTAGTCTTTGCCCCTTCCAGTTAGCAAATGCGTCTGCTTCAAAGTATGATACATGAACCACCGGTTCATTCAGCTTTAATTTCTGCAGACCATACATCGTGTAGCTATACCATATACCATCAATTTTATGCCAATATTCCGGTGCTTTCCAACCCTGGCTTTTCACAAGTTCCCAACCTTCTGATAGCCAGAAACGGAAATCGGTATAAGCACCAGCTTCTATAAATTCAAGGTATTCAGCATTGGTGATCAAACGGTTGGCTATTGCATAGGACTCCAGGAAAACTCTATGGGCACCCTGTTCATTGTCATAACAAAAACTATCAACTTTCTCGTGCCCAAGCTTGTAGATACCTTCTTGTACCGGCAAGTATTCCAAATTTTTAGGCGATGGTGCATCCAAAGGGTTGTGGCAAGTGGCCATCTTATAAGCTGGCATTAAAGGATTATTTCCCAAAATGTATTTAATATCACTGATAAGTAGCTCCTGATGTTGCTGCTCGTGATTAAGACCAAGCACCAATATTTCAAGTTGGGCCTCATTACATTCGCCTGAAGCAATCCAACTCCTCATTGCATCATCAACATATTGTCGGTATTCGTAAATTTGTTCAACGCCAGGCCTGCTCAGATTGCCTCGATCCGTCCGCATAACTCTTGTACCAGCTGCTTCATAATAACTATTAAATACATAGTTAAAGTCCGGATCGAAAACCTTGTAGTCTACAACATGTTCTTTTAATATAAAACTTTCAAAAAACCATGAGGTATGGCCTAAGTGCCATTTGGGAGGGCTAACTTCTTCTTTGGGTTGAACAACATAATCTTCCTTTTGCAAAGGTCGACAGATAGCTTCTGTAGCAGTTCTTACAATATTGTATTCCGCTAAAAGATAATCAATTCTTGCATTGGTAGTTTTCTTACTGATTGTTGCCATATGCAATTGGTTTATGTGAGGTCCATATCCCCATTAACATAGATTATTTATTATGGTTTAGGACTAAAGGATGTTTATTTGATTAATTGGGAAACTAAACCCAGTTTTCGTAATGATACCATTCGTTTTATTGTTGTGTTTGAAGAAGATTAAAAAAAAGACTAATTGCTTGAAACTGATGATTTTTAAAAAAAATTGGATGAAAATATTGATTACTGAAACATTAAATTCTCCAAGCTTTTTTGTATTCGATTTGGACTTTATAAATATATCTGCAAAATTAGATCGCAAGTATTGCACTATTTACGTAATACTATCTCTTCTTTTCTAATTAATTATAAATATTAAGCTGTTATCAGTGGCTGAAATACACCACAAAGTATGTACTCGTTATTGCTTCCTAACAATCTGTTTGCATTGCAAAAACGTATTTATATTTTTGTGCTTAATCTTGGCCAATAGCGGATTTTCGATCTATGGTAGATAAATGAAAATCAACACAACAGTATCAGTAAATCACACAATGAGTGCTGTTGATTAAATAAGAAACTATGCAAGTACAAGGTAAAGTGAGGTTCATTAGCAAAAACAGAGTTAGTTTTTTTGCCGACCTAAATAAAAAAGTTGATCGCTATTTCAAAGAGAATAATTTGGCGAAAACTGCAAATAGTACAATGGTTGTCAAAAGCATTGTGCTCATATGTTTATATGTATTACCATTTATTGCATTCCTATGGCTGCAGCCTGGTTTTTGGTTAAGCATGCTACTCTGGACAATGATGGGAGTGGGTGTTGCTGGTATTGGTATGAGTGTCATGCATGATGCCAATCATGGCGCTTATTCCAGCAATAAGCTCGTAAACAAGATTATGGGACATAGTCTAAATCTTGTGGGTGGTTCTGTGGTCAACTGGAAATTACAGCATAATATTTTACACCATACGTATACCAATATTGCGACGCTTGATGAAGATGTTCAAAATAAGCTCGTATTAAAGTTCAATCCGCATACCGATGCTAAACCTATTCACCGTTTGCAATCGGTTTATGCATTTTTCTTCTATGGCATTATGACCTTGTATTGGGCTGTTGCCAAAGACTTTATTCAATATGTGAAGTTTATGAAGTCAGGACTTTATGATGATACTCTTAGCGAATATGTCGCAACGCTTATAAAAATTATCACTAACAAGGTGCTATACTTCTTTGTATTCTTAGTGGCACCGATAGTAATTTTTAATATTCCTGCAGCCATTGTAATTACTGGATTCCTGATGATGCATTTTACATCCGGGCTAATTCTTACTCTCATTTTCCAATTGGCACATGCAGTGGAAGGAACTACCTATCCTATGCCAAATCAGGAGGGTAATATTGAGAATGAATGGGCCATACATCAACTTAACACCACAGCAAATTTTTCAAGACATAATCGCTGGTTGTCTTGGTATGTAGGTGGCCTGAACTTTCAGATTGAACACCACCTGTTTCCGAGAATCTGTCATGTACATTATCCTGCTATTGCAGATATTGTGAAAAGCACAGCAGAAGAGCATAACATCCCTTATATGGAGTTTCCGACTTTTAAAAAAGCATTACAATCGCACCTGAACTTGCTGCATCAGTTTGGTAAATTACCAAAAATGAGCGAAGCCATAGTATAGTGATCGATTGCCTTAAATCTAAAAACCTCAGCAGGCATTCAGCCTGCTGAGGTTTTTTTTGTGATCTGTCATTAACAAGACCTCATTTAGCAATTTTAAGTGAGGTCTCTATTACGATTACCAAACACTAGGAACATTGTCCAAGTACCATCCAAATAATGATAAATACGATGATGGTACCGAAGCATCCTCCGCCAAGTTTTTTTGCGCCATAGCCTGCTATCAGGCCTTT
>JBGSXH010000279.1:0-1909 GCA_041751515.1 Cyclobacteriaceae bacterium
GACATGACCTGAGGTCCTTTACAGTAAATCTCTCCAGGTTCACCAATTGCTGCTTCCGCACCTTCCTCGTTTACTATCCGTATTTCTGTACTTGGCAGCGGCAAGCCGATCGTACCTAGTCTTTCATTCCCATCAATAGGATTACAGGTTAGTACCGGAGAAGTTTCCGTAAGTCCATAGCCCTCAGCCAATGAGGAACCTGTAACAGACTTCCATTTTTCGGCGACAACTTTCTGCACTGCCATACCGCCCCCAACTGCCAGCTTAAGATTAGAAAAATCGATGTTCTTAAAATCATCCTGATTCAAAAGGCCATTAAAAAGCGTATTAACTCCAGTAATCACCGTAGCCGGATATTTCTTCAGATCCTTTAAAAATGCAGGCATATCCCTCGGATTGGTGATCAGGATGTTCCTTGCTCCAATTTTAAGCATGCATAAGCAATTTACCGTCAATGCAAAAATATGGTACAGCGGCAGTGCTGTAATCATCATTTCTTCGCGCTCCCTTAGTTTAGGCAGCATCCAGGCAGAAATTTGCTCCATATTGGCAATCAGGTTTCTATGGCTTAGCATAGCACCTTTTGACACTCCGGTAGTTCCACCTGTATACTGCAAGTAGGCAACATCAGTTCCTTTTAAAGAGGGTCTTGTATATTTTTTGCCTTCACCAGCCTTTACTGTGCTCATAAAGTTTTTCGCTTCGGGGAGATTGTAGGCAGGCACCATCTTCTTTACATACTTCACTACTGCATTGACCAGCAGTTTCTTTAAACCACCCATCATATCGCCGATTTCCGTGACGATAACTGTCTGTATTTGCGTTTTCGGAAGGATTTTTTCGAGATTCGCAGCAAAATTTGCCAGTATAACAACAGCCTTGACACCGGCATCGTTGAACTGGTGCTCCATTTCTCTTGGAGTATAGAGTGGATTGGTATTGACCACTATTAAACCTGCCCGAAGTGCGCCAAACATGGCCACAGGATATTGCAATAAATTAGGCATTTGGATGGCAATACGATCGCCAGTCTTTAAACCGACATCATTTTGCAAATAGGCAGCAAATTGGGCGCTTAGCTTATCTACTTCCTTGAAGGTGAGTGTTTTGCCCATATTCTCGAAAGCAATGGCATCACCGTATTTTTTACAACTATCTTCAAAAAGCTCCACCAGGGTGCTGTACTTATCAGGGTTAATTTCTTCCGGTATTCCCTTAGGATACATTTGATACCATGGTCGATTTTCCATATATACGTGTTTAAGTTTTTTATAAGAATATAAAGTTTGACGAAAAGGCAAAAGGCAATATATCAACACCTTATTAGTAATCGCGTTTTTCAATCGTTTTAATCAAGCTTAATATATAATTTTTTTATAAAACTATTACTCAAAGGAAAAATAATTGTTCATAAGAAAGATGGGAAAAGACAGCATGGCTGTAGTAATGCTTTCACACGCCAAAACTGCCTTATGAATATATCTTGCCCTTTTGCACCAAGGACAACCTAATACCTATAAATTATAGCATCCGACCAACCTGCCAAATGTAAATGCATTTCATTTATTTCATTCAGCTGAATGCTTTGAAGGTCATAGTAAATAGTCTCGGTTTTGAGCATTTCGCAGGGATTATTGTCCTGAAGAGACAGAAATAAATTTCGCTGTGGGGGCATTGAATAAAGCACAGCCTCAGCAGCAATAAGGGAATGCGAAATTGTACCACAACCTCCACCATAGTTGACTGTGAGTGCCAAACAATCATCTTCAATCGCCAGGTTTGCAATTTCGAATTCATCAGTTGCTGCATCATCAAATGCAGCTTGATTGATACTGATAGGTTTGCAGGTAGCTACAGGTTCGGCATCATCCTCACTACAAGCCTGATTGAGCATGCTAAAGGAAAAAAT
>JBGSXH010000280.1:0-4821 GCA_041751515.1 Cyclobacteriaceae bacterium
CCTGTGCGACCAGGAACATTATAAAGAATAACAGGTACCGGAGCTGCATCTGCAAAAGCTTCATAATGTGCCAAGATACCGGCCTGGCTGGGTTTGTTGTAATAAGGACTTACAGAAAGTATTGCTGCTACACCAGACAAATCGACAGTTTGCAATTCATCACTCAGTGCCTGCGTATTATTGCCGCCAAGGCCATAAACGATCGGTAGATTTTGGGGATTGTGCTCTTTTATAAATTGCAGTACTTCCGATTTTTCCTGTTTGTTTAATGTTGCTGTTTCTCCAGTAGTACCCAAAACCACCCAATAGTCAGCTCTGCCACCTGCTGTATGAATCAGTAGCTTTTCTAGTGCCTGATAATCGATGCTTAAATCTTTTTTAAATGGTGTTACCAAGGCTACACCGGTGCCTTCTAAATTCATATTCATTGAGTACTGATTTTTTTAACGTAGTGATACATATTATTGATGAGGTCATGCAGGCCTTCTTCAGGGCCAAGATGAATCATCATGTCATAAAATGCGTTTTTGTCTTCTTCAAAGTGAGGCCCTATGCGACATTTTGCTTTATTGTCGGATAATACATAGTCTATGAGATAATTGGGTGTGACGTCCAGGTGAAATAGGTAATCGAAACTGACATTATTAAAGTTTTCAATGGCCATGGAGTTGCTGTTGCCCATCAGATCGAAGTCAGTTTCTCCGAAAAAGTTAAAAAGAAACTCAAAGTTGTCCTGACCTTCAGCCAGCAAACAAAGTACGGTAACGTCTTTGCCATCTTTTTCCAGTTGTTGTACGAAACCTTTCACCAGGCCATGTTTATGCATGTCCTCCGCCGTAAACAGTACAGCGGCTTTTTTCATTGCCTCGTAGGCAACAGTATTGCGTAATGTATTATTTTTTTTGAGCTGTTTGCGGGTATTAAAGGCAATCAGCTTTTTCTGGAATCCCATCATAGTATTTTGCCTGACTTACTGGCTTTATTTAGATATAGCTTAACTGATCATCTTTATGAAATCATCTTCGGTTATCATTTTAATACCCATTTTCTCCGCTTTGCTTTTTTTGGACGGGCCCATGTCTGCGCCTTCAATGATTAGATCCAGGCTTTTAGATACAGACTTTACATACATGCCTCCATGTTCCTCAACCACTTTAATAATATCATCCCGCTTAAAATGTTCGAACGAGCCGGATGCAAGGATTTTCATGCCCTCCAGTTTCTTTGAGAGCTGTTTGTGTTCACTGGGTTTTTCTTCAAACTGAAGGCCATAAGCCTGCAATCTATCGATATCTTTCAGGTTTTCCTCATCTCTGAAATAGTCAAAGATGCTCTGGGCCATTATGTCGCCAATACCATCGATATCGGCAATAGTTTCGATGGATGCCGCCTTTAAAGTGTCCATGTTTTTGAAATGCTCTGCCAGCAATCTGGCGGCTGTTTCGCCGGTATGGCGTATGCCCAGGGCAAATAGCAACTTCGAAAACGGCTGTTTTTTTGACGCTTCAATGCCTTTGAGGATTTTTTCAGTAGCGCGCTCTTTAAAACCGTCTAACGCAAATATATCTTCAAAAGTGAGTACGTACAGATCTGCCGGGCCGTGGACAAGCTTTTTCTGGTACAGTGCATCAATAGTCTTCTCGCCGATACTATCGATGTCCATGGCTTTTCGGTGAATAAAATGCTGGATGCGACCTTTAATCTGCGGCGGACATCCTTTGCTGTTCGGGCAGTAATGCACCGCTTCTCCTTCATTCCTTTGCAATGGCGTATTGCATTCCGGGCAGTGGCTGATATAGGCAACCGTTTTACTGTCTTTCGGTCTTTTGTTTAAATCAACACCGGTGATTTTCGGTATAATTTCGCCCCCTTTTTCTACGAACACTGTGTCACCCTCGCGGAGGTCCAGTCTTTGTATTTCATTGGCATTATGCAGAGAAGCACGCTTGACGATGGTGCCTGCGAGCGGTACGGGTGCAAGATTGGCTACAGGCGTAATGGCACCCGTTCTCCCTACCTGATAAACGATGCTGTTGAGTTTGGTAGCGCCGCTTTCGGCCTTGTATTTATAGGAAATCGCCCAACGCGGATTTTTCGCCGTAAAGCCCAGCATTTCGCGCTGGGCATAATCGTTAATTTTTACGACAATGCCGTCTGTTTCTACCGGCAATTCCAGTCTTTTCATTTCCCAGTCGGCCACGTAGTCCAGCACTTCATCTAATGTATCGCATTGCTTGTAAGTAGGAGAGACATTGAAGCCCCATTGCTCCAGCTTTTTCATGGCTTCGGCATGGGTAGCTAAGTTCAGGTCTTCACCCATTAATGCATACAAATAGCAATCAAGTTTACGGCTGGCAACGATGGAGGAGTCCTGCATTTTTAAGGTGCCGGAAGCCGTGTTCCGCGGATTGGCAAGTAAGGCTTCTCCTTTTTCTTCTTTTTCCTGATTGATGGCATTGAATACCTCCCGGGGCATGAAAACCTCCCCCCGGACTTCGAAATCGTCAGGATAGTCTGAGCCTTTCAACTTTAAAGGCAGTGATCTGATGGTTCTGGCATTGTGCGTGATATCATCGCCACGAGTGCCATCGCCCCGGGTGACGGCGCGTTCCAGATAACCATTTTTATAGGTGATGCTAATGGCAACTCCATCAAATTTTAGCTCGCAGAAATAGGCATATGCCTGCTCTTTTAATGCTTTTTTGATGCGTGTGTCGAATGCTGTCAGCTCTTCAGTAGAGTAGGTATTGCCCAGCGAAAGCATGGGATAGCGATGGACGACCGTATCGAAGTTTTTGGTGATGGTGCCACCCACGCGCTGGCTTGGAGAGTCTTTGGACTTGAATTCAGGAAACGCTTCTTCCAGCGCGATGAGTTCGTTCATGCGCTGGTCAAACTCAAAATCGGAAATCTCCGAGCGACTTTCCTGATAATACAAATGATTGTGATGTTGTATTAATGCGCTTAGCTCCTCAATTCTTTGCTTGGCTTCTTTTGGCTGCATGTACGATTTTGTTTACTTACAAATCTAACCAATGTACGGGCTTTGACAAAAAAAATTATTCTAGCCGGATACCGAAATTCAATTTGATGCTTGTAGGTGAAATCAGCTACTGTTTTTCAGTGTATCAATTTGTGACTTGAGGGTAGAGTGGCTGTAAGGAATAATTAAGCCTTTGCGGTATTTATGTCAGTAAACTTGATGGCATGTTGTAGTATGATACACGAAAGCCTTGCCGTTTTGCGTGGAAATTTGTTTATAAGGAATAATACTGCTCTAATGTACTTACACCACGAATAACTGCCCTTCTGTATCCATAGCAATTGAAGATTACAAATTTGAACAATTTAATAATGATACCTGCACTGGAGAATCATGATAGATTCATATTCCACGCGATAAACCAACCTATGCTCAAGGTTTAGCCTTCGCGACCACCAACCAGAAAGGTTGTGCTTTAGTGGCTCTGGCTTTCCTGTGCCTTCAAATGGGCTGCGTTCAATCTCTTTTATTAAAGCATTAATTTTGCGCAGTATGCTTTTGTCTGTTTGTTGCCAATATAAATAATCTTCCCAGGCAGGACTTAAAAAGACCTTCTTCATTCGGGCGATCCTTCGTCTTCAATCAGCTTTCTTTCCTGACCTAGACCTTTTTCATATGCTGCTATGCCTTGTTGTAACCTGGAAGCATTTGCGGGGCTTTTTATTAAATGAAAAGTTTCCTGCATACTTTCGTAATCTGCTTTTGAAAGCACTACCACATCTTCACCATTTGTTCTTGTAACATAGAGTGGAGAATGATTTTTTAAAACCTTATCCAGGAATGACTTTAGATGCTGCCGAAAGCTGGTGTATGTGGTGATATCCATAGGCCTATTTTATTGTTCCATATTAAAGATAGTGAACTTAATTCATATGTACAAGATATCGTACATTTGCATTGAGATGTGTCGGGATATTGGCCAGAATGTATGCTATCAGTGTTTTCCTACTTGAAGGAGAGTAGAATGCAGGCAGTTATTGTAACTGATAGTTAGTATTCATTCAAAACGATATTATGCACAAAAATGAAATTGAAATCTGCAATTGTCTCGGTATTGTACGTTAAGGCTTTATCATTTTGAGTAAAAATTCCTTTGTATGGCGCGAACCTGAAATAGTGTTCTTTGCCATTAATAATAATCGTACGGCTGACATCTAATCTGCCAAAGGTTTCCTCAATAAATAAATAGGGGTTTTCTTCTATCATATTATTAAAGAATTGCTGCTCCTCATCTGAAAACGAAAATTCCATGGTCAATATCCTCGTTCTTCTATTCTCATGATCTTTCCAGGTCATTAAACCGCCATTATAGTCATAGATAAATTCACTAGTATCTATAGCATTTATTGAAAACAAGTTATTGCCGGCGGAATCTACAAAATTCATGAAAGGTATTTTTGGTGTAGGAATTCCCGATCCTTCATCTTCCTTTTTACAGCCAAGCATGAGGCAGGCCGATATTGTAAATAGTAATAGTTTTTTCATGCTCCGAACGATTAATAAAAAAGGCATTTTACCTGAAAATCAATATTCATTTAAGACGATATTGTGTAGAAAAACATTGTTAAATTTTTCGGTTTGATATTCCATCGCCTTACCATTTTGAGTGAAGATGTTTTCATAGGGAGCAAATCTAAAGTAGTGCTCTTTGCTATTTATTATTATTCTTCTGGTTACATCTAATCTTCCGAAGGTGTTTTCAAGCATTATATACGGATTGCTTTCAAACTTTTGAGCAAGTAAAATATCAATGTCTTCAGTAAAATTGTATTCACTTA
>JBGSXH010000281.1:0-1921 GCA_041751515.1 Cyclobacteriaceae bacterium
TTTAGTGTTACCTGATGCAGCCACAAAATGATATTATCTTTAATTGATCCTCACTACAGATAGGAATGATGCGCCTGAATGCTGTGGTCGATGAAGTCCATAGCTGCAACAAATCATTGATCTTTCAGCAAATGCAGACTTGAATAACATGGAATCTGCCCCAGACAGAAAGCTTTCCGGGGTGTATGCACTGGTCGAGTTCAGAAAAAACTGGTAAATCACATTCGATTCTTTCAGCTAACTCCCAGCGAAACTGAGGTTTTCACCAAGCTTGCACAAGGAAATATCGATAAGCAGGTGGCCAGCCAGCTATACATCAGTCCGCATACGGTCAAGCACCACCACAAAATGATCAAGAGCAAACTAGAGGCAAACTTCATCGCGGATTAATTAGATATGCACAGGCTTTTGATTTGGTTTGATTAGCCTTCCGCTACTTCAGTCTCCTTTCAAATTTACGTACTGAATAGGGTGACTAAACGGCGTTTCTTTTCCAGATAAAGCCTTCAGTAGTAGCATTTTCACGCGCGATCTTAGCTTCTTTTAGAGTCATCAAAACACTGGAAAGCATCTTATTGCTAACCCAACTCTCTGTTTCCCATTCTGTAATGTTGAACCAATGGCGCGCATCGGAAAGCTTAATATCATAACGTTGGCTCACCAAGTTGACTGCATTCGGGTTCTGCATAAAATTTTCACAGGCCGCGTGAATGATTTTCAGCATTATATCCAATTGTTGTGGTGCAGCTTCAATGATTTTATCACTGGCGGCAATCATAAAGCAAGGCCAGGGGGAGGCAAACTCGCCAATCCTGCTAAGCTGCTTTGATGCTACATAAGGTTTAGTAGTGTATTTCTCCCAGTAAAAAATATCCGCCTGACCATGATTAAGTGCATGCAAAGCACCTTTTAAATTCTGAATATTGACAAACTGTTGATCATACAATGTTTTGTCCTGCATCAAAGCATCTACAATGGGCATAAGATGCGAGCCCGACCCAATTCTACTGATGGCAATTCGCTTATCATACACATCATTATGATTGTCGATACTGCTCTCAAACCCGGTGTGTATTCCCCAAATTAAGGGCGATTTTACGTAACCACTGATGATTTTCGAAGGATTGCCATTCAAGATATCTGAAATAATGCCTTCTGTTAAAAGAATGCAGACATCGCAGATATCTTCGCGCAAAGCAGTGATCATCTGTCCCGTACCGCCCTCAAAATCATTCCAGACAACATTTATACCTGCCTTTTTGAATAGTCCCTCTTCTAGTGCCAGGAGCAGTGGTAGATTAAAATGTTCCGGAACTCCTCCTAAGCGAATTGTGTAATTAGACATGCGTATAAAATAGTGGAATGCAAATATGCTATTTTGTGGGCTCAATTAAAAAATGAAATGCACGAAACTTAGTAGCAATCCCTGTGAAGTGGTTCCACATAGAACATTATCATGAATCAGCATTGAAATCACTAGGTATTTTTAACAGGAAAAGATAAATTTGAGAAACGCTATGCATATGAATCCACTATTAGAAAATATAGATACTCCATTTGAAACACCTCCTTTTGAACAAATAAAACAGGAACATTTTTTGCCAGCCGTAAAATCAGCTATAGCAGCAGGAAAAGCTGAAGTACAGCAAATTACAGACAATGCCGAGACACCCACTTTTGAAAACACAATAGAAGCGCTGGAAGCCAGCGGCCAGCAACTTGATTTGATTTCAAGCATATTTTTTAATCTTAACTCCGCCGAAACCAATGATGAAATACAAAAAATAGCGCATGATATTTCCCCCTTGCTTTCTGAATACGCCAATGATATCATGCTCGATGAGCAGCTGTTTGCGCGCATTCAAAACGTTTACCAAAAAGTCGATCAACAAGCTCTGACAGCGGAGCAATATACATTGCT
>JBGSXH010000282.1:0-3773 GCA_041751515.1 Cyclobacteriaceae bacterium
TTATCGTGTAGCCTTTTTTATCGCGGGCCTTTGTAGCTGGATGGTGGCCTTTGTCACTGTGTATTCGCTTGGCGATAGTAGAATTTTAATGCTGGTGACCACGCTGCTTGTGCTCATGATTACTTATCCTTCAAAAAAAAGCACGCTGCATGAATAAGATCAAAGGCATTTATCAAAAAGCTTTACAATCGGCGCTGATTAAAAACAGTGCGCTGGGCGTATTGGCCAATATTCTTCAAACGGTATTTGTCAGCTTCTTTTTTGTGGTGATTGCCCGGGTTTACCCAACAGCAGCTTTTGCGCAGTTTTTAGTAGCGACAACGGTTTATCAGCTAATCGCCGCATTTTCTTCCATGGGGCTGGGCCAGTGGTTCATACGTGAATACAATGAAGTGGACGATAAAGCGCTATTCACCGGCAAGTTTGTAAAAATACAGGCTTGTATGGGCCTGTGTTTTTATCTGGTAAACATCGCTCTGGCACTACTCCTTTATGCTGATGCGGAAATAGTATGGTTATGCATCGTGCTGGGAACGAACATTATTTTTGATAACGTCATCTATGCGCTTAAGAACCTCAACATTGCAGAGTTCAAACAGCAGAAAACGCTGATTGTATTGACCATCGATGGTTTTTTACGCATGCTCCTGGCTTGCGTATTATTCGTATTTCCGATGGAAATCATCAGCTTGTCGGTGGTTTTGATATTCCTGCGCTTTATCACTGTCAATCTTTTCATTAAAATGGGATCTTCCAATAGCCTTAATATCCGCAAGGTCTGGAATGTAGCGATTGCCAGGGATGATTTTAAGAAGCAGATTTTCGCCAACTGGAGGTTCGTGGTGATTGGAAGTGTTTCCATTGTGTACTGGCGTATTGCCAATATCATCATTTCCAAATTGCTCACTTTGGAAGATGTTGCCAATTATGAAATTTCCTTCAGAATATTTTCACTGGTGATGATCTTGCCCACCATCGTCTCTGCAACCGTCTTTACGCGGTTTGTGCAACATTTCAATGATAAAGCTGCGCAGCTTTTGCAGATGCTCTACAGAAAAATATACCTTATCTATTCGTTCTTTGCCATACTTGCTTATGCTTTCATCTATTCTTTTGCTGATTTGCTATTGTTTTATGCTTTTGGGGATAAGTATTTAGATGTGGTAATTCCTTTGCAGGAGATGTTCCTTACCATGCTTCTTTTTCCCACCGTTTTATTGCAGGCTAATTTAATCGTAGCGATGAAGGCGGAAAAAATAGACATGTATCTGAACCTGATAAGTTTAGGGTTGAATGTAGTGGGTTGTTTTGTTGGGCTTTACTTCTATCAATCGATCTCCGTCGTGAATTATGCTATTTTCGGTTCATTTCTGGTTTTCCATGTATCACAAAATATTTATCTTATCAGCAATGGCATAACAACAGTTGGCCGCTGCCTCTCATTTTATACCAGTATGGCTGCATTCATATTTGTTTATCAGCTGGTTTCGAGGGATTATAGTCCTTATTGGGCATTTGCCGGCATTTGTCTACTGCTATTGGCCTGGTCTGCGAAAATCATAAACCAGCTACAAAAAGGTAATTTTGATCTAAAACCATCTGAAAATTAGCTTATGGCATTTTTGACTATCATAGTTCCGGTATACAATAAAGGGAAGTATCTGAAGGGATGTATCGAGTCCATCCTGGAGCAGGATTTTCGGGACTTTGAACTCATCCTGGTCAACGATGGCTCAACCGATAATAGTGGTCAGATCTGCGATGAATCAGAAAAAACTGATCAGCGGATAAAAGTGGTACACCAGGCGAATGGTGGTGTTTCTTCGGCCAGGAACAAAGGGCTAGCAGTGGCCTCCGGGCAGTACATCAGTTTTGTGGATGCTGATGATACGATTGATAAAGACATGCATCAAATACTAATAGAGAATGCACTGGAATCAAAAGCCGACATTTCCGCTTGTGGCGTCAGAGTGATTTTTCCGCATAAGGTGATCGATCATCAAAATGCACCATCAAAAACAGTCATGAATCATGCTGAAGGTTTGAGGGCAGCGATCTTGCTTGACTTGAATGGAGGCGTTTATAATAAAATATACAAGAGTTCAATTGCCAAAAACATCCGTTTTATAGGCCGCATGTACGAAGATGTCTACTATGTTTTTCAGGCATATCTGTCGGCAGAAAAGTCCATTTACGATAACAGAAACAAGTATAATTATATAGTCAGGGATAATTCCGTTAGCATGTCACCATTCAGCGAAAAATACCTCGATGTTATTACTGTCAGCGACAACATTTTGAGGACTGTTGCCAGAGAGCGGCCAGGACATTTGGAAATAGCCAAAAGTCGCGATCTGGTCAATAATTTATTTGTCATCAATCTGATTTTTATGGCCGGAAGGGGAAATTTTTCCCGGGAATATGGCATCGTCATCAAAAATCTAAAGGCATACAAGGACTTTGTCAAAAAGTCAAAACTGATAAGATTAAAACGTAGAGTTGCTTACCAAATACTGATGAAAAGTGAAGGTCTTTATCATTTCATCATGTATGTGTATTGCCTGGTAAAAGATTCTCCGGTAGTAAAAAGATATAAGAATAATTAATTATGGAACAACTTAAAATGGGCATTGTAAACAGCTGCCCTCTCAAAACATCCTATGGTGGCGTTGGGCCGTTCATGAAAAATTTGGATCCTTACCTGAGTGAGCGTTACGATGTTACTTATATTACTTTGCCCGATGCAATTCATCGCATTCAGTTTATACCAAGGCGGCTGATTTTTATGCTCTACTTATTGATGAGGATAAATACTTTTCGAAAGTATGATGTGATCTTATCTCATGTACCAGAGGGCTCTTTTATGGTGTCTTTCACCAATACGCCATTTATCCATATTTTTCATGGAAATCACAACCCTATGAGCCAGTCCAGGTTCTGGTTTGGCAAATACTTTGTGCCTATTTTCGATGCTTTCGAAAAAAGGATATTTGAAAAGTCCAGCCTGAGGTTTACAGTTGGGAACGAAATGACAGATGTTAAGAAGATTCTTAATCCAATTCATCATAATATTCCTGTTACAGAAAAAGCGTTGCGGGAAGGTTTTATTTTCGCTGGCCGGCTTGAGGTAGTAAAGAATGTTGATAAGATCATTCAGGTTTATGCTGCCTTGCCGGAGTTTATTCGGGCCCGGCATCGGCTTTATATTGCTGGAGTAGGTTCTCAGGATAAAAAATTGAAGCAATTAGTCAAATCTTTATCCCTCGATAATAAAGTTGAGTTTTTGGGAAGTTTGCCGAATGAGGAACTCGTTCAGGCGCTATCTACCAAAAAAATGATGATTATGGCCTCTTCCCAGGAAGGGCTACCAATGGCCATTGCTGAAGCATTATCTCTTGGGCTTCCGGTGATTTCTACAGATACCGGCGATATTTCCAGGGCAATAAAGCCTGACTATAATGGCTTTTTATTTCCAATTAATTTCGATATTCAGAAGTATGCTGAAAAGGTGGAGGTCGTTTTAAGCGATTACGAGCGATTTGCAGACAATGCCCTGACATCTTCAGCTATGTTTAAAGCGGCTACTGTATCGAAAGCCCTTGGGGATGATATCGATGCTTTGTTGAAAAATGCAAAATAAAATGATTTGACTGGCTGATCTTTATCTATCATGACTAAAAAAGTACTTTTTATCATTCATTTGCCCCCGCCTGTTCATGGCGGTGCCATGGTAGGTAAATACATCAGGGAAAGCAGCCTGATCAATGATGGCT
>JBGSXH010000283.1:0-4007 GCA_041751515.1 Cyclobacteriaceae bacterium
GGCGCGAATGCCGCCTTTTACAGTGGCTGCAGTAGTTTCAAATTTTCCCTCGCCATTAGTGAATTTGCGCAGGGGAGTTGGTATGATGATAGTTGCCATAATTTTAATTATTGATTGTTAATTCGTTCTTCTTCAAATTCAAAGGTATCGTTGAGTTGCCAGCTTTGTACCTCCTCCGCATTGCCTTCCTTAACCGATATAATGATATAAGAGAAAAAAGGCATGGCTAGCTTTCTGTCGTGTTCCGAAGGCTTGGAAGGGTGGTCGGGATGTGAATGGTAAATGCCCAATAAAGTGGTTCCCTGTTGTACAGCGTATAATTCTGCTTTCTGGTATGCAAGTGGACTGATGCTAAACCTCCTGTTTTTTTTGCCGTCGTAGGTGTTCGCTACAGGTGCAGCTTCGAGGATTTCACGCAGCTGATCCGTTTCATTTCCATATAAGAAACCACAGCATTCATAAGGGTAGGCTTTTTCACCTTCCAGTTGTATGGTGGCTAAAGCGGCTTCATTTAGCTTTATATTCTTCACGGGTTCAGTTTTTTTAAGATTTCAGTATATTTACTGGCATCATCGGCAAAGACAGTGACAATGCTGCCGCTGTCAATTTTCTCTGCAATAGCGAGCGCGCCAGCCAGGTTGGCAGCCGCTGATGGACTTAGCAGTAAACCCTGCGTCTTTGCCATGGTTTTGATCAGCTTGAATGCCTCGTAAGTATCAATTTCAAGGACTTCGTCCAATAGGTCTTCATCATAAATTTTAGGTTGAACAGCACTTTCCAGATGCTTCCAGCCTTCCAGCCCATGTAAAATAGCATCGGGCTGCAAGCCGACAATTTTTGTTTGAGCACCCTGCTCGGCAAAATATCGTGCAGTGCCGACTACGGTTCCCGTGGTGCCAAGCCCGGCTACAAAGTATTCGGGAAAGCCATTGAGTTGACTTTCAATCTCTGGGCCAGTACCATGGTAATGCGCCAGCCAATTGGCATCATTGCTGTATTGGTTCGCATAGAAATAGTGCTCATTTTCGCTCGCCATTTTTGCAGCAACTTCCTGCGCTTCATCTGTGCCCCCGAAAGGAGAGGTATACACCAGGTCTACACCATACGCTTTAAGCATTGTTTTTCGGGTTTCAGAAGCATTTTCCGGGAGACAAATGCACACCGGAATCTGTAGCGCTGCACCGATGGCAGCATAAGCGAGGGCAGTATTGCCGCTGCTGGCATCTAACAAGGTTTTCCCCTTCTGTAAATCGCCATGCTCAATAGCGGTTTTAATGATATTAAAGGCTGCACGCGCCTTTACGCTCCCGCTGTACTGCTGCCATTCTAGTTTTGCATAAATATGCACATTTTCACTGATGGGTAAATTTAGCGCCAATAGGGGCGTATTGCCTATTAAAGGTGCAATACGCTCTAAAGAGGACTTTAAAGGGTTATCTGCTGTTAATGTTGCCATAATGTTTTCCAATAAAAAAGGCTTTCCTGTTGTTGGAAAGCCGTGAATCAATCAAATTTAAGATTATCTCAGATACAAGCTTCCACCGCAAATACTTGCATGCAACAACAGGCACTATCTAATTGAAGATAAGTTGTATTCATAGCTAAGAATAAAACAAAAAAGCCTTTTCCGGTGCAGGAAAAGGCTTTTTTGTTTTATAGTTTGATAAAACTATATACCGTTTCCTGCTCCTGTACTAATACAGCAGATGCAGCAGAAAAATGTACATAGTGTTGAAAATTTCATGTGTTTATAGTGTATTTCAATTGTCAAATTGAATTTTGAGACTACAGCTGTAAGGATACCGACAGTAATTTTAGTTACATCGGAAGTTACTGCTTAATCATGATATGTAAAGCTAATGTATATAATTTTGTTTATCAAATTAAATTAAACTTTGAATCTTTTTACGGCCAGCGTGGCAATTGTGTTGCCGATAGCAAAACAGGATGTGGCTGCCGGGCTGGGCGCATTGCAAACATTGATGGCGCCTTTTTCTTCCAGAATCAAAAAATCATCTATCAGCGCACCATTTTTATGGCAGGCCTGGGCTCTAACACCAGCCCCACCTACCTGCAGGTCATCTGCCTGGATTTCTGGTAATAATATTTGTAAGGCCTCAGTAAAAGCTGACTTGGAGAAAGATCTGTACATTTCGCCTATTCCCGTTTTCCAGTATTTGGCTGCAACTTTTTGAAAACCAGGCCAGGCAAGACTTTCAGCCAATTCTTTTAAGTTAATGTCTCGTTTACGATAGCCCTCCTTGCTAAAGGCAAGTACTGCGTTGGGGCCGGCCTCTACACCGCCGCGAGCCATTCGGGTGAAATGTACACCCAGAAATGGGAAGTTAGGATCAGGTACCGGATAAATAAGATTCTTGACCAGGTATTCTTTTTCTGGCTTTAGCTTGAAATACTCACCGCGAAACGGAATGATTCTCAGTTCCAGCTTTTTTTGAAATAAACCCGCAATTTTATCAGAGTACAGTCCTGCGCAGTTAATGACTAAAGAGCAGGAGTACGATTGAGCATCGGTAATCAGTACTTGCTCAGTACCTTTGGTGACTATATCTTTTACTTTAGTACTAAGCTTTATATCAGCACCGTTGTTCATCAATATTTCAGCAATACGCTGTGCGACCAAAACATAATCTACGATGCCTGTTTGTGGCACATGAATGCCTGCTATGCCGTTTACATAAGGTTCATAGTCTAAAAGTTCGCTGTTATTGAGTTTTTTAAGGTTTGTTAAGCCATTTGCCACACCGCGGTCATAAAGGGTACTGAGTAGGTCCAACTCCTGCTTTTTAGTGGCTACGACAATTTTTCCGCAAAGGTCGTAGGGGATTTTTTCTGCTTCGCAGAAAGCTACAAGTTCGTGATAGCCAGCGATGCAATTGAGTGCCTTCAAGCTGCCTGGCTTATAATAAAGACCTGAGTGAATGACCCCGCTGTTGTTACCTGTTTGGTGTTTGGCCAACGAGCTTTCTTTCTCCAGAACCAATAATCTCAAAGCAGGCTGCTGCTTTTGTAGTTGATAGGCAGTGGCCAATCCTACTATGCCTCCGCCAATGATAATTACGTCGTATTGCATCTATTAACTATATTATAAGTAACTATAAATCAGGTAATTGAATTTTATTATATGTTTTTCACTTCAAGTAAATAGCATATTCTCCCTGATTGTTGATGCAAATTAAATGATCTGTAAGAATATTTCCGCATTCATTTGAGGGTGTCGTAATTGTGAAGAAAATTGAAAAGATCATAACTATTTGTTAGTGAGGCTATTGGTATGTATTTCATTCAAATAAAAGAAGATGGCATAGTGATTGCTAAACGTGCATAGTTAAACGCAGGTAATATTTTTGCTTAAAATGTATTACTTTGCATTTGTTCTACCAAAAATTACTTTATGCATACGATCATCAAAGTAAATTTTTTAGTTGCCTTTTATCTGATTTCATTATTAAGTACTGGCTTTCTTGCAAGTTGCAAGGATAAAACTGAGCCATTAGTCACTGAAAGTGCGTTGGTTGTGACCTATAAATCAATTGATTCATTTGATGAAATTGAATCAATTTCTGATTCTCTTGTGAGGCCAATCATATATAACAACGTCATTTCCCTGGAAGACTTACCTGTTGATGAAAAGAAGCAAAAGTTCGTGGATTTGATGCTGCCGGCAATTTTAGTTGCGCAGCACAATATCAGAGAAGAGAAACTGGTGGTAGACTCATTAATCTACAAGATTAACCAAGGGGAGCCGCTTAATTGGGAAGAACAAAGTCATATCGAAAAATCTTTGGTCAAATACAATGCAAAGAACATAGAGCATCTATCTCAAAAATTAGTCACCCATCCTGTAAGCATCATTTTGGCGCAGGCTGCAGTTGAGTCTGGCTGGGGGACTTCAAGATTTTTTGAGGCTGGTAATAATATCTTCGGAATCTGGTCATACAATCAAGACGAACCCAGAGTGGAAGCATTGCAAGCCAGAGAAGGTCAGT
>JBGSXH010000284.1:0-1851 GCA_041751515.1 Cyclobacteriaceae bacterium
CTTTCTGGCCTTCTCTTGTTCCTTGGTATCAATGGGTCTTAAAATGTAATTAATCAGGTCTGATACTGTCACATTGTACTTTTTAGAAAGTTTCATAGATAAAAAAATTTAAATGTTTATCGTGGGTCTAAGCTTATATAACCCCAAAAGAAGAAAAATGTTACGTTTTACCTTAAATTAAATAGGGAAATATTCTTTAACTTCTCTTTTACATCAATAAGGCTTTCGTTTCAAGGCAGTTAAATGAATAAAAGTGAAAAGCATAGCGAATTAGTATTAGACCACAGCAGGTTCAACTAGTTGAATGCTTCCTTTGTCTGCGTTAATTGTAGCCTCTATGCCTATAGGAACTGTGAATTGCTCCGGAATGTGGCCAATCATACTTCCGAAGAAACATGGTATATTCAGCGGTTTCAGATAATGTTCCAAAACCTCTTCAAGAGTTAAAGTTCCATAACTACTTCCCGGACTACAATCTGTACATTTTCCGAAAACAAAACCTGCAATTTTATCGAGCACTCCAGCCAGTTGCAACTGCGACATCATCCTGTCTACTCTGTAGATGGCCTCACTCACTTCTTCTACGAATAAGATTTTACCTTCCCAATCTGGCAAATACTGAGAGCCCATGATGCCTGTCAATACCGTTAGATTGCCACCTACGAGTTGGCCGCTTGCTTCACCTGAGGCAATGGTTTGTATGCGATTCTTTACTATAGTCAGATTGTCTCCGCAGTCACGGGGATTTTCCAGTAAAATGGCTTCTTTATCAAACAGAATTCTTCTGAAATAGTCGTAGGTGAATTTATTCCAGGGTGAAGCGGCAATCGGTCCATGAAATGTTACCAGGCTTGTCTTCGAAAAAATGGCCATATGCAGGGCTGTGATATCGCTATAACCGATAAAAATTTTTGGATTGGCCGCAATCATATCATAATCTATTTTTTCCAGAATCCGGGCACAGCCGGAGCCTCCGCGCATGGCAACCACGGCTTTCACCTCTTTGTCGGCAAACATGTCATTAAGTTCCTGTGCACGTTCCTCATCGGTGCCGGCAAGGTGGCCATAACGACCTTTTACATAAGCACCCAGTTTTACCTTAAGCCCCATGGCCTCAAAAGATTCCACAGCTATGGCATAAGGTTCACTTTCGTAGATTGCCCCGGCCGGACTAATGATACCTACAGTATCTCCCGGCTGCAGTGCTTTCGGCTTCAGGACTGGCTTGTCTTTGCCTGCTGGTTTGAAACTGCTTAAAGCAGAAAAACTACTAAGGAACAAGCTTGCAACTCCTGCTTTTTTTATAAAATCTCTTCTGGCGGAACCCATATTTTACTGATTAATTGAGGAGTTGAAGATAAGCGATGATTGCTGTTTTATTCAAGGATATATTTAAAATATCTTGGTTAAATTTAATGCGTGAGTCATTGTTCTTCAGATTCTTACTTATTTACTTACTATTTCATCAGAAAACCTTTAATATGCGTTAAGAGATGGTATAATGAACGCCTGACCATACTTTTCACCTAGGTATACTGCGCATGGGCTTCTTGTCATGCGCAGGATCTTTAACTATCAAAAACACCTTTTTGAATGAAGCTTATCCTGCATACTTTTGACCTGCCCTTAAAACATACTTTTACCATCGCCCACAATAGCAGAAGCGTCCAGGAAACGCTGATTGTGGAGTTACAAGATGGAGAGCATTCCGGTTTTGGCGAAGCTACTGCCAATCCTTATTATAATGCAACCATCACACAAATGAGTAGTGATTTAGAAGCAATTCAAACACAAATCGAGACTTCGGATTTGCACGATGTTAATGCTTTCTGGGAAAAGTTTCATCCGCAT
>JBGSXH010000285.1:0-6665 GCA_041751515.1 Cyclobacteriaceae bacterium
ATACACTAAAGCTATTTCTCTGAAAACAAAGAAACTATCCTGTAAAATTAAGGATAGTTTCTGAATCAAAAATAGTATTTAATTAAACCGCATCAGATAAACTGGTGAAGGTAAAGTCACGGATCTTCATCGGTGGCACCAGGCTACCGCTAACACGAACCGGTTTACCTAATTCTTCCAGATTATTGAGCATAATAATCGGGCTTTCGTTAAAGCGGAAATTTTTTACCGGAAATTTGATCTCTCCATTTTCAATATAGAAAGTACCATCTCTCGTTAAACCAGTGTATAACAGTGATTGAGGATCGACGGAACGGATGTACCATAAACGGGTGACGAGAATGCCGCGTTCAGTACCTTTTATCATTTCTTCCACACTTTTGTCGCCACCTTCCATCACTGCTCTGTAAGGGCGGTTGAGTGGTTCTTTGCCTTTCTCCTGAGCCCAGAAACGATCGTAAAACATATTTTTCACAACGCCATTTTCGAACCAGTAGGTTTCCTTGTTGGGAACGCCATCACCACTAAATGCCGCAAATGGAGCATCCGGATGCGAAGGATCGGAGTAAATGGTCACTCTTTCATCAAGTAACTTCTCACCAACTTTATTGCCATCGCCACCTTTGGAGAGAAAGCTTCGACCCTCATCAGCCTGTCTGGCGCCCATACTGCCCAGCATGTTCCGAAGGAGGTCTACACCAGCTGCAGGCTCAAGAATTACAGTATATCGACCGGGCTCTACCGCCTGGGCATTGCTGGAATTGCGTGCTTTTTCCATCGCTACCTCAGAAGCTTCCTTCGTGTTGAGCTTGCTGAAATCATTAAAATCGCGCGTCACCCAACCAGAACCTGTGCCATCACTGGTACGCATGGTGACCGTAAAGTCAACGCTACTACTTTTATTATAGGCAAATAATCCCTTGGAGTTCATAATGGCCTGAAAGCCAGCACTGTCCTCCAGAAAGCCGGCAGCACCCACATCCTTACCCTCTGTAGGTGCGATGCTATTGGCCGCAGCTTCTGCCCTGTCGGCTGCAGTGATGCCTTCGGTGCTATCAAAAAATGTCGGCGTTTCCACATATTCCTGGGGCTCTAAAGCGCTCACAAATTCCGGATTTTCGGGAGCCAGCTCCGCAAGCTCTTCTGCTCTTCGAATTACTTTTTCCAGTGATTCATCATCAAATTCATTGATGCTGCTTGTCCCCGTGCGGGTGCCAAAGGTAGATTGCACACTCAAAGAAAGATTGGTTTCCTCCCCACTGGTAGATACTTCATTTCTGGCATAACGGATATTACCTCCCTTACTGCCACTTAAGTTCACTATGCATTCATCTGCGCGGGAAAGCTTTACTACCTTTTCAAGAATTTCCTTTGCTTCTTCTTTACTTAATATTGCCATTGTTTAGATCTTGAGAGGTTAAATATTTCTTGCTGTATTAATAACGTTTACACCGTCAAAACGTGTGGTACTACTTCCATGAGATACAGCGCTCACCTGTGAAGGCTGGCCTTTACCATCGAAGAATGAACCAAACATTCTGTAGTCGGACTCATCGCATATCTTTACGCAAGAATTCCAAAACTCCTGGGTATTGGACTGATACGCTACATCATTAAGCATACCCACAATTTCACCATCCTTAATTTCGTAGAAAAGGGTACCTCCAAACTGGAAGTTGTACCGTTGCTGATCGATAGAATAGGAACCTCTGCCAACAATATAAATGCCTTTTTCAACATCTTTAATCATTTGATCCAGGCTATAGGCCTCTTTGCCGGGTGCCAGGGACACATTAGGCATTCGTTGAAACTGTACTGAGCTCCAGCTATCCGCATAGCAGCAGCCATGCGACTCTTCTTCATTAATAATTTTAGCCTGGTCGCGAATGGCCTGGTAATTTACCAAAGTCCCTTCTTTAATCAGATCCCATCGTTTTGTTGCTACCCCTTCATCATCATAGCCTACAGCTCCTAAAGAGCCTTCCTGGGTTTTATCAGCAAAAATATTTACCTGATCGCTGCCATATTTGAAGTCGCCTGACTCCCATTTGTCGAGCGTGGCAAAACTAGTACCGGCATAATTGGCCTCGTATCCTAATACCCTGTCAAGCTCCAGCGGATGTCCTACGGACTCATGAATGGTAAGTCCAAGATGGTTGGGGTCTAACACAAGGTCGTATTTGCCTGGCTCAACCGACTTGGCAGTAAGCATTTCTTTGGCTTGCTGTGCGGCTAAAGTGGCATCTTCTATCAGGTCATAGGCATTTTTATAATGCACTAGTCCGCCCGGGCCTTTCGTTTTCTGGCTATCGGTTCCATCAAGATATTCATATCCCTTGCCCATTGGTGCGCTGAGTGCATCTCTGGTTTTAAATTTGCCCTTATCGCGGTCAATGGCTGTTGCAGTAAATGTTGGCCATATTCGGTGAATATCCTGATCGATATAACTACCCTCACTGGAGGCGAAATATTTTTGTTCATTGACAAGAAACAGGGAGGTATTGATAAAATTTGCCCCATTTTCCATAGCAGCAGCATTGGCCGAAAGTAAAAGTTCTACTTTCTCAGAAATTGGAATTTCAAATGCATTCTTCTCTATGGGTGTTTTCCAGCTTACTTCTCCATGCGATGCTACTGGCACTAACTCTACCGGGTCACGCTGAATTTTGGAATTGGCCTTTGCAATCGCTACTGCTTGCGCTGTAGCCTTGGCAATACCTTCATCGGAAACGTCATTCGTAGAGGCAAAACCCCAGGTACCATTAGCTAATACCCGTACACCAGTTCCAAAGGACTCCAGGTTCACAATATTCTGAACATTTTTTTCTCTGGTAAATACATACTGGTTCAAATAGCGTCCAATTCTTACATCGGTATATGATGCACCCAAAGATTTAGCCTGGTTCAAAGCAATGTCTGCCAGCCGTTTTTTTGCAGCAACGTCAAGGCCTGGTGTTATAACATCTAATGGAACACTATTACCGAAAACAGGGATGGGCATCATCATAGCCCCGACACCCAAGCCGGCAAGGTTCATAAAATCACGTCTTTTCAATGTATCCTCCTTTATCTTTTAATGAAAGTATTACTAAATTTACAAATGCTTTTTTCAAAATATCAGCATTCCATTGAGCTTTTAAGCCTCAATAGCAGCACAATAAATTGCTAAATGGCTGTTTAAATTACATAATGCTAGAGAAAAAAAAACAGAATTCAAAACTTAAAGTGCTGTCCGCCGAAAAAGGCTTCTGCTCTTACCATTGATTTATGGATGCGACCAGTAAAATAATTCATATTGACATGGACGCATATTTTGCATCCATCGAACAGCGTGACAATCCCGATTTGAGAGGAAAACCTGTGGCCGTTGGTGGCAGTAAGTTAAGGGGCGTCGTAGCCGCTGCAAGCTATGAAGCGAGGAAATATGGCGTAAAATCTGCCATGCCTTCTGCTACGGCTGCCAGATTATGCCCGGACCTGATATTCGTAAAACCCAGGTTTGAACAATACAAAGCCGTCAGTACTGAAATAAGAAGTATATTTCATCAATATACAGATTTGGTTGAGCCACTTTCACTCGATGAAGCTTATCTAGATGTTACCATCAACAAGTTAAAGCTGCCTAGTGCCACTTTGCTTGCCAAAGAGATCCGCAGGAATATCCTGGAAGTAACAGGACTCAATGCCTCTGCAGGAATTTCTTATAACAAGTTTCTGGCTAAAATTGCCTCAGACGTGAATAAACCCAACGGCATGTTTACTATCACGCCGAAGACAGCTGCTGCATTTCTGCAGCAATTGCCTATCGAAAAGTTTCATGGGATAGGAAAGGCTACTGCGAAAAAGATGAGGCAAATTGGCATTTCTTCCGGTGCCGAACTATTAACGTTTTCACAGAACCAATTAATTGGCTATTTCGGGAAAGTAGGTTTGTATTATTACGAGGCTGTTAGGGGCATTGACAAACGTAAAGTGCAGCCTTTCAGACAAAGGAAAAGTGTTGGCACTGAAAGCACCTTCAATACCAACTTGGAGAACTATGAAGACTTTATGCCCATTTTGCAGGAAATCGCACAAACATTAAGCGACAGACTGGTGAAGTGCAAAGCCACAGGAACTACCCTCACCTTAAAAATGAAATTTTCGGACTTTACTCAGAAGACGAAAGCTGTAAGCATCCATCCCTATACGCAGCAAGAATATTTATTCGAGCGAGCCATTCCCTTATTACATGCCTTATACGATCCGGAGAAACCGGTAAGATTACTTGGGCTAACAGTTTCAAATATTCAAACCGCGGCACAAAATGCTCAAATTGCTATTCCTTTCAGGAACCTTTAAGAGAATTCAGGGTTTTAATTACTTTTACAGTAAAATCAAATTAACATATATATGCAAACTGCTGAAATACATACCGCTAAAGGGGTGATGAAAGTGGAGTTCTTTGATGAAGATGCTCCGAAAACTGTTGAAAACTTCACTAAACTAGCCAAAGAAGGCTTTTATGACGGATTAAATTTCCATAGGGTAATTCCTAATTTTGTGATTCAGGGTGGCTGCCCCAAGGGCACCGGTGCTGGCGGCCCGGGTTATACTATTGATTGCGAGCTAGACGGTAAAAATCAATACCACGATAAAGGTGTCCTTTCTATGGCGCATGCTGGCAGAAATACTGGTGGATCACAATTTTTTATCTGCCATAACAGAGAAAATACCCAGCATTTGGACAGAAACCATACCGTTTTTGGAAAGGTAGTAGATGGGCTTTCGATTGTTGATGAGATTGAACAAGGTGATAAAATTGAGAAAATCACCGTATTGTAAAGAGCAATGCTTAACTAAAAGGGCGATATTGAGGTTTCAATATCGCCCTTTCAATTATTATCTTACAGCCTCTTCAATCGCCAGATAATTGCGAAGCACCTTTTTACGATCGAATAGCGGAAATGCTTCGATATGACAAAGATAAGGATCGCCGTCTTTCTTATAGTTGATGATCTTTGCTTCAAAAGAAATCTGCTCACTGATAGCATTCCGAATTAGTTTCAAAGTTTCCTCATCAGTATCTCTACCCTGCAAGGTACTCGGCTTCTTGCCAATTAATTCATGTGACTGATACCCTGACATTTCATAAATATTGTTGCTTGCAAAAGCAATTTTTGAAGTCACGTCAGTCACTAGAATTGTCTTCCCTTCAAATAAAATATCCTTAAAATCCCAACTGCGATGCCATTTGTGCATTTCCGCAAGATTATTTAACTGAAGTGTATCTTGTTCCAGCAAAATTGACCTGCGGTAATTCATACCGTGGATATCCCAGCTGATGAGTGGCGTGACGATTGTCCGTCTGAATGGTTCGCCGTTACTTGTATGTAAAAATGGTGGCAGATCTAACATAATAATAATGTCTAATAAACGAAACGAAAAAATCAGGCACTTAGCAAGACTAACAAATCATCGTTAGTAATTTTAGTAAAAAACAGTTAAAGCTTTACGTTAAGCAACTATTATTGTTTTAAACTTTCTCAAATGTTGTGTGTTTTTAATAATTCAAATGCCTACTATTAAAAATAGCCTCAAAATAAAACTTGCAGAACACATACTGCTAAAAAGTAAACAAAAATTCTTATAATTTACTAGTAAATACAATTTTGAACCTAATTGTTATCGAATAACTAAACAATTTTAGGCAAAGATCGCACCAAAGCGCAAAAGGTTTACCTTCTCTATATTCTTGAGGCGTTGTTGCCATTGTCTGAGTCAATGACAAAAAATACGACTTATCGAGCAGAGCACATATGCAATTTTTACATGCAGTGATTTGTCAATATCTTCCGCGCTTTATATTGTTCTGAATTTACTATAATACCAGGCATTGCCAGCGCCGATACAGGCACCCAATAGATGAGATTCCCATGAAACGCCTGCTGTCACCGGCAAAATCCCATAAAACATTCCTCCATAAAAGAATATGGTAATGACGGATATTGTCAGGGATTTAAAATCTTTTCTGAATATTCCCAAAAATATCATAAAAAAAGCTAAACCATAGATCAGCCCACTTGCCCCGATGTGAAGGGCTGGTCTGGCCAGAAGCCAAACTAATATGCCCGTATAAACATAGCATTCAAAGAATATTCTTGACGCCACCCTCGGATAGAAAAAGTACAAGCTCGTTCCTAAAAACATCAATGGTATCGTATTGGAGGCAAGATGCATTACACTCCCATGCAATAATGGCGCGGTGAAGATTCCTATTATCCCCCATAGGGTGCGCGGAAGAATCCCAAAAACATGTAAGTTAAATTGCAGGTAAAGTTCTATGGAAAATACCAGCCACATAAAAAAGGCCATCCGCATTGGAGTGGCCAGACTTTCAGTAAAACTTATTGTTTTTTTTGCCATTTCAAAGCATCACCGGATCTTGCACCATAGGCAGGTTAATGAGCTCTTTCTCTTCAAAACTAATGGTATAAAAACCAATAAAACCACCAGAAACTTCGGCCAGCTGCTTTGCAAAATTTCTCATACTACCGTGAAATTGTTCAGCAAAAGCCTTTGGCAAGCGCGGGTATATTTGATTGAGTCTACCTAATTCCGTGCTTATAATCTCTAATCTTTCATCCGGATGAGCCGGCAGTTTATTGGCTAAAGTCATCAGTTGA
>JBGSXH010000286.1:0-4480 GCA_041751515.1 Cyclobacteriaceae bacterium
CGTTTTGCAAAATTTCTGTTGAAAGAAGTAATGATACTATTTTTTCTTTTCGGATCATTGGAGTGGCGCGCCCACTGTCCAATACAAGGTCCGCAGGCATTTGCCAGCACTACACCTCCGATATCGTCAAAAATGTCCAATAGGCCGTCACGTTCTGTGGTAAATCGCACCAGTTCAGAACCAGGGGTGATGGTAAATTCTGCTTTGGCCTTAAGATTTTTTCCTTTGGCTTGCTTGGCGATGGAAGCCGCCCTGGTAATGTCTTCATAAGAGGAGTTGGTGCATGAGCCAATCAGTCCTACTTCTAGTTCCTGAGGCCATCCTTTTTCTTTCACAACCTTCCCAAATTGGGATAAAGGCCATGCAGCGTCTGGCGTGAAAGGTCCGTTGACATGTGGCTCTAATTCAGAAAGGTTGATTTCAATCACTTCATCGTAATACTTTTCAGGATTCGCAATGACTTCCTCATCTGCACGAAGATGCTTTCTTACCTTTTCTGCTTCGGCAGCAATGTCAGCGCGCTCAGTAGCTTCAAGGTATTCTTTCATTTTGTCACTGTACCCGAAGATAGAGGTCGTCGCACCAATTTCAGCGCCCATATTACATATGGTGCCTTTTCCGGTGCATGAAAGTGCATCAGCTCCATCGCCAAAGTATTCTACGATGGCGCCGGTGCCACCTTTTACAGTTAATATACCTGCGACTTTTAATATTACGTCTTTAGCGCTCGTCCAGCCACTCAGCTTCCCTGTCAGCTTTACACCGATCAATTTAGGAAATTTTAATTCCCATGCCATGCCAGCCATAACATCTACAGCATCAGCACCACCAACACCAATAGCAATCATTCCAAGACCACCAGCATTTGGGGTGTGGGAGTCGGTACCGATCATCATACCACCCGGGAAAGCGTAATTTTCCAACACTACCTGGTGGATAATGCCTGCGCCCGGCTTCCAGAATCCTAGTCCGTACTTGTTGGAAACTGAAGAGAGAAAATCATAAACCTCTTTATTAGTGGAAATTGCATTTTTTAAATCAGTTTTAGCGCCGGTTTCAGCCTGGATAAGGTGATCGCAATGCACAGTGGAAGGTACTTCTACTTTTGGTTTGCCAGCCTGCATAAATTGTAAAAGTGCCATTTGAGCAGTGGCATCCTGCATCGCAACTCTGTCTGGAGCAAACTCCACATAGCTTTTACCTCTTTCATAAGCTTCTTTAACATCTTCTCCATATAAGTGAGAGTAAAGAATTTTTTCTGAAAGCGTAAGGGGACGACCCACAAGTTTTTTTGCTGCTTCAATTTTGTCACCCATTCGGGCGTACACAGCTTTAATCATATCAATATCAAAGGCCATTTTACTAACGGTTATGTTTAAACTCAATAAAGTGTACTAACACTACATTTTTCGTGGCACAAAGTTACGAATTCTGTGAAATTTAAAAATAGCCCATCTTTCTTATTATCTATTTGGAATTCTTATAAAGAATTGGATGACTAAAAGCCCTTAGCAGTTTACAGTTATGGTGTGACTAGATTTTAACTTTTGACTCCCAGGGATTTTGCTTTATTTGCTAAAGTAAAAAAGGGAGATACAAACACCCGGCACTCATCACTATTTTAAAGTAATTCGGCGACGACCTGAGATTTTGTGAGAATTATGAAATAATATGATGAGTGTAAGGAAAGCGCTATTGATGCAAACTTATAACAAACGCAGCTTGCTCATTCAGCAGGTACTATACAAAGTCGCTTGGCTTTCAAAAAGCTGATTTTGTATTTTTTTTGTTAGAAGAGCTGCGTTTAATTCACTTCATGTACTCTGAACGTTAGCATCAAAGGTAGAAGTAGGTATTTGAAATATCATGTTGTATTGTCCTTAAATACAAGCAAGAACTCCTTCAAAATTGAACAATTTTGGACATCTGATAGCCATACTATCCCTTGTAACTAAGAATAGACATGTGAATTATTGTCTGATAGATGTAAAGTGGTTACAATTAAACTCCTACGCATATAAAGTATATAATAAATAGGGCATTATACAGTGATTACCAAATTCCACCTGATAGTGCCTGTGCTTAATAAAAATTTATATACAGCTATTAGCCAATCGATTATGCAAAGTATGAGTTTAAAGATCTTAATGATCAGCCTATTTTATTTTTTGGCTTTTAATCCTGAAGCAGTATTTTCTCAGGAATTACTATCCAATTGCGGCAGTGGTCTAGAACTGCTGGAGTCAGATGAAAACTTAAAGCGCATCAGCGTTAATATTAGCACGTCAGGTGCCTATACCTGTGAGCTTTACGAAATATCCAGTAATGGTCCGGTCTTAAAAACATCAAAAAACGGTTCGGGAAATGGCCCTGTCAATTTTGAGTCATTGAATGAAGCTTACTATAAAGTAGTCGTCAACTTTAATGGTGAACAGGAGAAAATTTGCCAGCGACTGCAGGTGAGTGGTATTTCATTATTTAACGCCCGATAAACTATGAAACAATTTTTACAATATAGCTTCTTGTTTATTGCGCTATTTTATAATGGCTTTGCCGTCAATGCACAATGTATAGAGGATGTCGCAGTAACGGTAGAAGATGTATCCTGTAATGGAGGGAATGATGGAGAGATTACGGTGACCATTACTGGAGGAACAGCTCCATTTGACCTTGAATTAGAAGCAGTACTTCAAGGTAGTGGTGCGGTGCCGATTGGTGACGTATATGGGCTCAATACAAGAACTTACACTTTCAGTCTTGCTAATGGCAACACTGAAAGTAGCGGTATTTTTGCCTATAACAGATACCGCATTAGAGTGTACTCTGCTGATCCCAATACTATGTTGGGCTGTAATTTACGTCAAATCAGCAATATTTCAGTAGGGCAGCCTGAGCCTTTCCAAGCTACAGTTGCAAATATCGAAGCGGACTGTAATGCAGGTACGGGAGCTATTAGCTTAAGTTTAGCAGGCGGAAATGCAGGTGCCCACACGTTCACTTGGTCAGGGCCTTCAGTTATCGGCACTGATGTTCAAAATCCCACCAATATAATTGCAGGTAATTACAGTGTTACTGTTACTGATGAGAAAGGTTGCGAAAGTACCCTCAATGATATTATTGTACCTTCGGGTCCTGAAGCCGGCGAGGTTTCTGCTAACGTGTCAGAAGTTTGTGAAAGTGACAACACGGGTACACTAACTTTAACAGGTCATGAAGGAGATATCCTGCGTTGGGAGTCGTCATTGGATAATTTTACAACAGCCACCGATGTTGGAAATGCAGGCAGTGTCACTTTGAATTTTGAAAATATAACTACCACCACGCAATATAGAGCCGTCATCGGTAGTGGAAGCTGTCCGGAGGTGTTCTCTACAGCGGTTGAAATTATTGTCAATGATATTCCCGAGTTAGCTAACATTAGTGACAACGGTCCGCTTTGCCTTGGTGAGACTTTGCAGCTATCGGTAGAAGGGCCGGCCACAGCTAGCTACAGTTGGACAGGTCCTAATGGATTTACCGCTGAAGTGCAAAATCCGTCACTGGAAAATGTAGGTACTAACGCTGCTGGTGTATACCAGGTGATCGCCTCTGAAAATGGCTGTGAGAGTTTGCCGTTGTCTATTACAGTAGAAGTGATTGATAATTCGCAGGCTCCGGAAATCGCCAATAACGGTCCGGTTTGCGAAGGAGAAACGCTTAGCCTGACTACCCCAACTGTGGCAGGAGCAACTTATGCCTGGAATGGACCTAATGGTTTTACTTCTACTGAACAAAATCCGCAGTTGGAGAATATTAGCTTGAATGATGCAGGAGATTATAACTTAATAATCACGGTCAATGGTTGCGAAAGCGCTGTAGCTGTTACAACTGTTGAAGTTACAGCTATAAATGAGGCACCCGTTATTACTGGTCCTTCAGAAGTATGTGAAGGGGATGATATTGCTCTGATGACTGACGAAGTTAATGGAGCAACTTATTTTTGGGAAGGCCCTGAAGGGTTTAGCAGCAATGCACAGAATCCAACAATTAGCAACGTTTCGGCAGCGAACGCAGGAGAGTATAGCTTATATCTTGAAGTGAATGAGTGCATAACACCCGTAACAACCTTCGATATTAACGTAAACTTATTACCTGATGCGACGATTACAGCAGTACCTCCAGTTTGTATTGATGATGAAACATTTATACTCACTGCAGCCACCGCCGGAGGAATCTGGTCAGGCACAGGCATTACAGATGCTAACACTGGCAGCTTTAATCCATCGGTAGCAGGCGCAGACAGTCATGCGATTGTGTATACGATCACTGAAAATGGCTGTGAGTCTACAGACACAATTACAATAGAAGTTAATCCATCGCTGGAAGCTACGGTGAGCATCGTCGCAGACGCAACTGAAATTTGTGCCGCTGATGAGCTCAATATTACCGTAGAAAATATTGAAAACGAAGGTGATACGCCTGAATATAGCTGGTTATTAAA
>JBGSXH010000287.1:0-2052 GCA_041751515.1 Cyclobacteriaceae bacterium
ATTTTGCCAGAAAATTTTTGTCAGCTCTACGATCTACCACCTTAGCTATATAAAAATTTCGAGCAGGAATATTGATCGCCTCATGCTGAAGCTGTATGGTATAGTTTTGTGCGATGCATAGATTGCCAATGATTAAAAACAGAATAGAAATCAAAAACTTACTCATAATATAAACTAATTGCTGAATAGTTCAAAAGTACAGCAACAAGCTCCATAATAGGAGGAAACTTCACTATGTTACGCATGCTTGTAAGATTAGCGATGCTATTTCTAAATGCGCATTAAAAAAACATGATCGTAAAAAGCTAAAGAAAGGCTGATTATAATAAAGTGAAAGCAACAGAGTGCTACTGCGTCCGTATCGCAATGACCGGATCCATCCTGGATGCCATGAATGCAGGCACAATTCCGGAAATCACCCCTATAATAGCCGCTACAGAAAGTCCAAGGATAATATTTTTGAAAGATAAGAAGACCTCCAGACTACCCATAGGAATCAGTGTGATCAGGAAAACAAGAAATACACCTAAACCTCCACCAATAAGACTTAGAAAAATTGCTTCAAACAAAAATTGCAAAAGCACAAAATAATTTTTAGCACCTAAACTTTTCTGAATACCGATAATATTTGTTCGCTCTTTCACTGATACAAACATAATATTGGCAATGCCAAAACCGCCTACTAATATGGCAAAACCGCCTATAAACCAGCCCGCGATGCCGATGGCCTGAAACATGATTCCTATCTGGTTTGCAATGGCTTCTGTCCGATTCAATGCAAAGCTGTCTTCATCTAATGGCTTGAGCCTCCGATATCGTCGCATAAGCTCCTGCAGTTCGGCTTCCAAATTTAACAACCCAGGATCTGCATCACTGCCCTTTATGGCAATAGTAGAACCCAAGCCACCATATTGTCCACTATAATACAGCTTTAAAAATGCTTTATAGGGTATGAAGACAGCATTGTCCTTACTAGGTGTACCAATAATACTCTCACCTTCCCGCTTACTGATGCCAATCACCTGGTAATTTAATCCTCGTATTTTAATAGTCTGCCCCAGCGCCGAAGCATTGGGAAACAAGTCTTCTGCTATATTCACACCTATGATAGCAGCATTGTGCGCATTGGCATTCTCCTGAGGAGAGAAGTAGCGTCCACTCTCCAGTTCAAACTCAAAAACATCTGCATAGGTATAGCTTACACCTAGTAAATGATTGCCGCTACTGCTATTATTACCTTGTTTAAAAGTGTTACCACCGCGTTCAGCATAAATACTAACGCCATTGTCATATTTAAGATTGGCATCGAGAAATTCGTACTCAGCATAAGTCACCTGCGGCCTGTTCATGTACTTCCACCAGGGGTAATTACCATCAAAACCATAAGGCCATTTTTCGACATTAATGACATTGGTTCCTAAAAAAGCAAAGCTGTTCTTTATACTATTTTCCAATGAGTCTACAATGGTAAAAACAGCGATAATAGCAAATATTCCAATCGTTACACCCAATAGGGAAAGAATGGTTCTCAGCAAATTTGTCGTGAGTGCGTTCCACGCAAATCTAAAACTTTCAAATATTAATCTGATGACTTGCACAAGCGTATGGGCTATAGAAACTGAAATGGAATATAAAGAAAGTAAACGATCAAGCACTTAGAAAACTCCAAATATTTGCCTACATTTGCACCCTTCATTTCCTAAATAAGTATTATTTATTTAATACCGTAATATTAAATATGAAATTATCCGAATTCAAGTTTGATTTGCCTGCTGGTCTTCTGGCCTTATATCCGGCTGAAAACAGGGATGAATCCCGCCTAATGGTGCTCAACCGCAAGGAAGGCACTATAGAACACAAAACTTTCAAAGACCTGGTTGAATATTTCGACGAAGGTGATGTATTGGTTACCAACAATACTAAGGTATTTCCTGCCAGATTATATGGCAATAAAGAGAAAACAGGTGCTAAAATTGAAGTTTTTCTACTTCGAGAGCTCAATAAAGAAATGCACCTTTGGGATGTACTGGTAGATCCTGCCAGAAAAATTAG
>JBGSXH010000288.1:0-4654 GCA_041751515.1 Cyclobacteriaceae bacterium
GGCTTACATGCTTGGCGTCTTATTCATCATGTTAGGCATTATATTATACACTAATGCTAATATGGAAAAAGCGGACCCGAATGCATTGTCTACTGACCCTACACTTTTTAACACAGCCACACCCTTTAATATTGGCGCGGCCGGTATAATACTCATCATAGGGTTACTGTATTATTTCTTTTGGATGTGATGATGCCAAAAATCAATATTTAAAATTCAACCATGAACACTTCGATTAAAAATAATGAGCTTTGGTTTTTAACCGGCAGCCAGCACCTGTACGGCCCGGAAACACTGGAGCAGGTAGCACAGCATGCCAGAGAAATTGCCAAAGCTTTCCATGAAGACAATAATATAGCAGTTAAAGTCATATTTAAACCTGTTGTAAAAACAGCAGAAGAGATCTTTGAGACCTGTCAGGAAGCGAATACAGCAAAAAATTGTATTGGCATTGTTGCCTGGATGCACACCTTCTCTCCTGCCAAAATGTGGATCCGTGGACTGAAAATACTACAAAAGCCCTTGTGCCATCTCCACACGCAATATAACCGCGATATTCCTTGGAGTAGCATAGACATGGACTTTATGAACCTGAACCAAAGCGCTCATGGCGACAGGGAATTCGGTTTTATGGTATCCAGAATGCGCATCAACAGGAAAGTGGTGGTAGGCCATTGGGAAGAAAAAGCTGTACGACAGCAGATAGACACCTGGGCAAGAGCTGCTAGTGGCTGGCATGACCTTCAGGGGGCTAAATTTGCTCGCTTTGGTGATAACATGCGCAATGTCGCCGTTACCGATGGCGATAAAGTAGAAGCTGAGATCAAATTAGGCTTCTCAGTCAATACATTCGCTATTGGCGATCTGGTCAAAGTCATTGACAGCATAAGTGATAAGGCCGTAGATACGCTCGTATCAGAATATGAAAGTAGCTATCATATGGCTGATAATCTCCTTCAAGGTGGTGATAAACGTCAAAGTCTTCTAGATGCAGCCCGCATTGAATTGGGCTTAAAGTCATTTTTAGAAGAAGGTAACTTCAAGGGATTCTCCGATACTTTTGAGGACCTCTACGGTATGAAGCAGCTGCCAGGTATTGCAGCGCAAAGATTGATGGCACAGGGGTATGGCTTTGCCGGTGAAGGAGACTGGAAAACAGCTGCACTCGTTCGCGCCATGAAGGTCATGGGCGAAGGCCTTCCAGGTGGCAATGCATTTATGGAAGACTATACTTACCATTTTGAACCGGACAATAATCTGGTGCTTGGCTCACATATGCTGGAAGTAGATGAAGCCATCGCCAAAGACAAAGCTTCCTGTGAGGTTCATCCCCTGGGCATAGGCGGCAAAGAAGATCCCGTTAGGCTGGTATTCAATGTTGCCGCAGGTGATGCTTTAAATGCTTCCCTGGTAGACATGGGTAATCGATTTCGACTATTGGTGAACACCGTAGAAGCAGTAGAAGTCCCTGAAAAGCTACCCAAACTACCGGTCGCACGTGTTACCTGGAAGCCACAACCGGATATGAAAACTGGCTGTGCCGCCTGGATACTTGCCGGAGGTGCTCACCATACCTGTTACAGTCAGAACCTCACAGATGAACATCTTAATGACTTCGCTGAAATGGCCGGAATTGAATGCCTCATGATTGATGAAGACACTAAACTGAACCAGTTTAGAAAAGAATTGCGCTATAGTGATGCCTATTTTAGTCAAATCACTTAAATAAATGCTTGTCTTTCTTTAATGCTAAGCATCTTTCTTTGGAAGATGCCTAGCAAGTAAAGCACTTCTTTATGGAAAACTATCTTTTGTTTATCGATACTGAAACATCAGGTCTTCCCAAAGACTGGAGGCTCGGTTATGATGCAAAAGACAATTGGCCATTTCTCGTTCAGATTGCATGGGAAATTTATACCAAAGAAGGTGTATTTGTAAAAGCTGTAGACCATTACGTTCACGAAGCAGATATTGTCATCACCGATATCGCCAGAGATATTCACGGACTAAACCCTGAGTTTCTGAAAAAGCACGGCAAAAGCAGAGCAGCAGTAATGCAAAGTTTGCAGCAGGATTTGTTGAAGTACAAGCCACTGCTTGTTGCGCATTTTATGCAACTGGATGCACACATGATAGCGCTGGGGTTCCATAGGGCATCCATGGAAAATACTGCCAAAAATCTACGCCAGTTCTGTACTATGCAGGCTACCGCTCCTTTTATTAAAATAAAACCCAGTAAATTTTTAAACCTGGAAGACCTGTATCAACGGTTGTTTCAGGAGCCCTTGATAGCTCATCATAATGCACTAATAGATGCCCGCGCTACTGCCCGTTGTTTTTTTGAGATGTTAGAAACTGGAGATATCAGCGAAAAAATCATTCAAAGACAACAGCTGAATTCGAAAAGCAGAAAATTCTGGAGAATATTTCCGTGGATGCTACTTTTTTCTTTGTTCTCAGCATTAATACCTTTGATCTCTCATTTATGAATGCTGCAAGAAAGTTCTTAAACGACACTAAGCCATTTCTCAATCTTACGGAATCAACGCTATCCAACCTGTCTACGCACCTCAAGTCAATTACTTTTACAGATAGCACGGCAGTATGCCAGCAGCATGATGCTGTTCAAGGTCTGGACATCATTGTGCAGGGAAGTTATCAGGTATTTCTTATGGACAGAGAGCAGAAGAAAACGCTTTCCGAAACTATTGCACCAAACCAAACCTATGGAAGCGTAGCTACTTTATTTTACCAGGGAATCTCTACGCACACCGTCATAGCCTCTGCAGGCACCATTATCTATCGACTTCCAGCGCAAATATTTATTGCTTTGTGTGAAAACCAGCCGGTTGTTTACCAGTATTTTCTGAATGAATACGGCAGAAGAATGCTTCATGACAAATTCGGGCAAAACATTCAACAGCAGAGCCAACAGGTCATCAGTTCAGACTTCCAGTCTGTTGATGAAGCCTATTTTCGCAAAATTGACAGCATCGCCTACCGAGACGTGATGTCTTGTTACGACACGTTACCTGTATATATTGCCGCACAATTTATGGCTAAAAATAAGTTGAGCTGCCTGTTTGTTAAGAATCAAGAGGGAATCATCCGAGGGTACATTACCGATATTACGCTGCGCGATAAAGTAATTGCGCCACTCGGCGACCTTGATGCTCCGGTACATTACTTTATGGACAACCCAGTAGTAACCATCGAACCTAAAGCACAAATTTACGAAGCCTTACTGCTGATGTTTCGTACAAAAACACGCTATTTATTAGTGCAAACAGAAGGAAAATATCTGGGAGTTATCAGTCGAAACAAACTGCTGAGTGAGCAGGGCCGCTCACCGTTTATGTTCATTCAGTCTGTAAAAATGGCCCGAAACGACCATGAGCTCAAAGAAAAGTGGAAAAAAGTACCTGAGGTAATATCTCAGCTGCTGGCACGAGGCATTAAAGCGGAAATGGTCAACCAAATTATTACTACAATTTCCGATACCATTACTCTGCGCATAATAGATAAAGTAATTGAAACACTGGGGCCACTACCGGCCAAGTTTATTTTTATGGCCTTAGGTAGTGAAGGCCGAAAAGAGCAAACCTTAAAAACAGACCAGGATAATGCCATTATTTATGAAGACAAGGCCAACGAACAAAGAGCCCTGGTAAGAAGGTACTTTCTGGAATTTGCCAGACAGGTGTCTGAAAAATTAAATACAATAGGCTTCAGCTTTTGCAAAGGCAACTTAATGGCTAAAAACCCAAAATGGACTCACTCATTATCTCATTGGAAAAAAAACTATGCTGATTGGATTCACCTCTCCAGTCAGGAGACGGTCATGAATTTCTCCACGTTTTTTGACTGTCGTTTAATTTACGGGGAGAATCTAATATTGCAGCAACTGCAAGCTTACCTGCATGAAACGCTGACCGCTCCATCGCCAAGATTTTACTATAATATGGCTACTAATGCCCTGCAATATGAGGCCCCTCTTACCTTCTTTAAAAATATTAAAACCTTCACCCTGGGTGAGCAAAAAGTTTTTAACATTAAGAAAACGATGACACCTATTGTTGATTTGGTAAGGGTGTATGCACTAAAGCATCGTATTTTTAAAACTAATACAGGCGAACGACTACTCGAGTTGAAAAAGCTCGGTGTTTTTAAAGAGGAGGAGTATATTGAGCTTTTACAAGCTTATTACTATCTTATGAATTTAAGACTGAGTCGGCAGGCACGGCAGATTACCATGGAAAATAAACCTGCTGAAAATTTTATTGAAATTGATAGCCTTACCAAAATAGAACAAGTTACCCTGCGTGAGATATTTAAGGTCATTGAAAAATATCAGAAAATAATTAAAGTAGAGTTTACCAATACTTTATTTTAATTATCAGCATAAATTCAACCTGACTCATAAAAATTTACGTAATTGTAGGATAAATATGTAAACTTATGAACAGACATACCTTGTCCATCCTTTGTCTTTTTGTTTTTCTTATTGGGTGTCAGCGTTCCGTTTTAGGAGAACAAGGCACCAAACCACCTTCACATGACACCTGGAATGCTTTATTAAAAAAATATGTCTCTAATGACGGCAGGGTGAATTACAAGGGATTCGTTGAAGAAAAAGAAAAATTTCAAACTTATT
>JBGSXH010000289.1:0-2546 GCA_041751515.1 Cyclobacteriaceae bacterium
TACAGCCTTCATTGAAGTAGCGGCATTTGCAGGAGATGGCATGTACAAGGAGTACGGCGGCTGTCCATCAGGCGGAGTGGTCACCGGTATAGGTTACGTCAGCGGGCAGCAATGTATGATTGTCGCCAATGATGCCACTGTAAAAGCCGGGGCCTGGTTTCCTATCACCGCAAAGAAAAACTTGAGAGCTCAGGAAATAGCAATAGAGAACCGCCTACCGGTGATTTATCTGGTAGACAGTGCAGGCGTGTTTTTGCCTATGCAGGATGAAATCTTTCCCGACAAAGAGCATTTTGGTCGACAATTTAGAAATAACGCTAAGATGTCATCAATGGGTATTGTACAAGTTGCTGCAATTATGGGAAGCTGTGTGGCAGGTGGTGCTTACCTTCCCATTATGTCAGACGAAGCAATGATCGTCGACAAAACCGGCTCTATATTCCTGGCGGGATCTTACCTTGTGAAAGCTGCTGTAGGAGAAACAGTGGACAATGAAACCCTGGGAGGTGCTTCGACCCACTGCGAAATCAGCGGAGTTACGGACAATAAATTTGATAATGATGAGGCATGCCTGGATGCTATTCGCAAAATTTTTGACAAAATAGGCAGCTATGAAAAGGCGGGTTTCAATAGAGCAACGCCCGCCAGCCCCGCTGAAGATGAGACGGAACTATACGGTATCGTGCCCAGTGATCGCGTAAAGCCTTATGACATGCAGGAAGTTATCAAGCGACTGGTGGATAACTCTGAGTTCGAAGCGTATAAAGACCAGTATGGGCAGTCTATCATTTGCGGTACTGCCAGAATTGATGGCTGGGCGGTAGGCATAGTGGCGAACCAGCGTAAGGTGGTTAAGTCCAAAAAAGGGGAGATGCAAATGGGTGGCGTTATCTATTCCGATTCCGCCGACAAAGCTGCTCGTTTCATCATGAACTGCAATCAACGCAAAATTCCTTTGGTATTTCTGCAGGACGTATCCGGCTTCATGGTCGGTAGCAGGGCGGAGCATGGAGGTATTATTAAAGATGGTGCTAAAATGGTCAATGCCATGGCCAATTCTGTAGTGCCTAAATTTACCATTATCATTGGCAATAGTTATGGTGCGGGTAACTATGCCATGTGCGGAAAAGCATATGATCCAAGATTGATT
Organism: Cyclobacteriaceae bacterium; assembly: GCA_041751515.1. Taxonomy (GTDB): domain Bacteria; phylum Bacteroidota; class Bacteroidia; order Cytophagales; family Cyclobacteriaceae; genus JBGSXH01. Next base: position 1,151 of record JBGSXH010000289.1, read on the forward strand.
TATGCATGGCCAACGGCGCAGATTGCTGTAATGAGCGGTGCTGCTGCTGCGAAAACATTATTGCAGATTAAAGTGGCCACACTCAAAGCACAGGGTAAGACCTTAAGTGACGAAGATGAGAAAACTTTGCTGGATGAAATCACAAATCGCTACAATGAACAGCTAAGCCCTTACTATGCTGCTTCCAGAATTTGGGTGGATGGCATCATAGATCCGCTTGAAACAAGAAAAGTGATTTCTGCTGGCATTGAAGCTGCTGATCATGCTCCAATTACAGAAAAATTCAATGTTGGCGTCATTCAAACCTAAGAATTTCTTTATACGGCATATATTATTGGATTAAAGTTTTTATACTTACAGAATATAAAATTTTGTAAGGAAGGAGTTTGCATGAAGAATTCGGAACTGAAGGCGCTGATATCACTTTTGGATGATGATGATAAAGAGGTTTTGGCCCATGTAGAAGGCAAGATCATGGCGTTGGGAAGTGACATCATTCCCATGCTGGAATCTGAGTGGGAAAACAATTTTAACCCCGTAGTGCAACAACGCATCGAGGAGCTTATTCATACGGTACAGTTTGAGCTACTCAAAGATAAATTGATTACCTGGAAAGAGCGTTCTGAGCAGGATTTGCTGGAAGGCTTGTGGTTGGTGGCAACTTACCAGTATCCTGACCTCGAACTTTCTACTCTGCGCAAAGATCTGGAGCAGATTTACTACGAAACATGGCTCGAGTTTAAGAATGAGGTGCATCCGTATGACCAGGTAAAAATTCTGAATAGTGTGCTTTTTAATAAGCTTCGCTTTGCCGCTAATACCAAAAATTTTCACTCGCCGGGAAACTCCATGCTCAATATTGTGCTGGAAACGAAAAGAGGTAATCCAATTTCTTTGTGTGCGGTGTATATGCTTGTAGCACAAAAGCTAAAACTACCAGTCTATGGTGTAAACCTTCCAAATCTGTTTATTCTGACCTATAAATCAGATGATATTCAATTTTATATCAATGCTTTTAACAGGGGACTAATATTTTCAAAAACCGATATTGACAATTACATAGCGCATTTAAACTTGCCACCCAAAGCCATTTTTTATGAGCCGGCCAGCAATATCAATATTGTTCGGCGGGCAATGCGTAATTTGTTGGTAGCATTTGATAAGCTCGGGGAACAGCATAAAAAGCACGAAATTGAAGTGCTTTTATCTGCTTTAGAAAGCGGTGAGGACAATGAAGCACCAGATAATTTAAATTAACGACGTCGGATCATGCAGCCTGTAGGACGTTGTGTACGGATCACCTGCGTTTTATCCTGCAGCATATTGTTGATAGCGTTTTGCAGATATGGTGATTTTACATCTTCTTCAACCTGCGGATTGTCGTCGATTGCCCCAC
>JBGSXH010000290.1:0-2526 GCA_041751515.1 Cyclobacteriaceae bacterium
GATCAATGATGGCTTGGATGCTGATTATATAAATCTTTCAACTTCAGCAAATCTTGACGAAATAGGGAAGGGTGGATTTGGGAAGGTTTTATCTATCGTAAAATTGCAGTTCCGGGTTCTTCGCGCATTGATGACACGGAGATACGACCTCTGCTATGTAACGCTTACAGCTAAAGGCGCAGGCTTTTACAAGGATTTTCTGATGGTCATGATACTGAAAATGTTTAACAAAAGCATCATTTACCATTTGCATAATAAAGGTGTCTCCGAAAAGCAAAATCAGAAAATCGATGATCTCCTGTACAGGTTTACATATAAGCATGCCAAAGTAATATTACTCTCTCCGCTGCTATATCAGGACATTTCGAAGTATGTCGATAGTGCCAATGTATTTATTTGCCCCAATGGTACTGCTCCAGTACTTTTGCAGCATTCAGCATCCGCAGCTAAAGTGTCTAGTCCTTTCCGCTTGCTTTTTTTTTCCAATATGATTGCTGAGAAAGGTGTATGGATTTTACTAGAGGCCTGTAAAATTCTACATGAGAGAGGATATTCGATCATCTGCAACTTTGTAGGCGCCTGGTCCGATGTAGATGAAAATGCATTTAACAACCGCGTCAAAGCATATGGTTTACCCGAGGTAGTTTATGCTCACGGGAAACAATATGGGGAAGATAAACAGGCATTTTTTAATGATGCTGACATTTTTGTTTTTCCCACTTTCTATCATAACGAATGCTTTCCTCTGGTGCTACTGGAGGCGATGTCTCATGCATTGCCGATAATAACTACCGCAGAGGGTGCTATTGCAGATATCGTTGAAGATGGCATTACGGGATGTCTCATTCCAAAGCAAGATCCGCAAGCTTTGGCTTCAAAAATTGAGGCTTGCATCCTGCAAAAAGTACCTTATCAAGAAATGGGCTTGCAAGGGAAAAAACGCTTCGAGGAAAGATTTGCCCTGTCCAACTTTGAAAAGAACATGCGCAGTATTTTAATGGCCAGTCTCAACAGTAACTGATGCTATGTATCACAGGCTAATCTTACTTAAAAGCTTATGGTAAAAAGCTTTTAACAGACCGATACAGGAATTTTGAATTTCCTATCAAATACCTTTTCCATAGTCTTTGGGGCTCAAGGTAAAGTCTGTACACCCATTCCAAAGATAAATTGCGTATCCACTTAGGTAGTCGCTTTTCAAGACCTGCATAAGTCAAAAACGCTTGTCCTAGTCCAAGCATGCAAGCATTGATCCTACCCTTATGCGCATGCATCCATTTTTCCTGCTTAGGACAACCTAAAGCAACGAAAACCAGATTGGCGCCTGAGTTATTAATCATCTTGGCGATGTTTTCATCTTCCGCATCACTCAATGCTCTAAAGGGAGGTGAGTAGCTTCCGGCAATTTTAATAGTAGGAAATTCTTTATTGGCTTTGGTTTTTACAGCAGCTAAAACTTCGTCCGTGGTACCATAAAAGAATACCGAAAGTTGCTCCTGTTCAGCACGTCGCAGGATGTCGGGAAAAAGGTCCATGCCGCAGGCACGTTCCTGTGGGATGCCGTGGCGCAGACGCATAAGCACAGATATCGGTTTGCCATCTGGGCTTACGATGTCCGCTGCATTGACGACCTGGTTGAAGGCCTTGTTGTCGTAGGCTTCCATGAGCATGTGCGCATTGGCAAAACATGCGTAAGAGGATTTGCCAGATATTGCTAATTGAATAATTCCCTCCAGGAAATCACCATAGCTTCCTGTTGAAATATGAGAATCGAATAGTTTTACTTTGGACAACACTGCAAAAATAATTAGGAGAATGAAAATATTTTTTAATGAGGCTAATAAGCTTGTTCCTCTCCTGCAAGCATATTGTAAGCAGTTTTGCCAATAATTTTCATATCTAAACTAAGGCTCCAGTTTTCAATATACTTGAGGTCACAGTCAACTCGCTTTTGCATCAGGTGCGTTTCTTTGGTTTCTCCCCTATACCCGCTTACCTGAGCGATGCCGGTAATGCCTGGCATCACCCAATGTCTTTGTGGGTATTCTTTTATTTGCTTGGGGTATTCAGAAAGATGCACGATAAGGTTAGGTCTGGGACCCACCACAGACATGTCTCCGATGAGGACATTGAAGAACTGTGGCAATTCATCCAGACTGGTCTTTCTGAGGAATCCGCCCACTTTTGTGATGCGAGCGTCATCTTTGGTTGCCTGTACATTCGGGTTAGCATTGGTGGACATTGTACGGAACTTGTAGCACCAAAAAAGTTTATTATTACGACCGGGTCTTAACTGCTTAAAAAATACGGGTCCGGGCGATGTGCATTTTATGGCAAGGGCAATGATTGGAAATATGGTGATACTTAGCAATCCCAGCAAAAACACAGAAAATGAAATGTCAAAAGCTCTTTTTACATTCCAGTTCACAATTAGCTGCAGAGGGACTTTTCGTGTAGTAATCACTGGTATTCGACTATTATTGTATAGGATAGTGTCCACCCTGCGGCCATATTCCATACCATCTA
>JBGSXH010000291.1:0-4972 GCA_041751515.1 Cyclobacteriaceae bacterium
CAAACGCTATTTTGAAAATCGATTTTCTGCTCAAGATTTTCAGCGATATTCGGAGCAATAAGGAGATCTTCAGCATCTGTACCGAACACGGGTACTTTGTACGGGGCAGGGGCAAAGGAAAAGTGTGCAAATCTTGTTGCTTCGGGAAAACTACTATCCAGTTCATTGAAAAGAGCCTCTTCTTGAGTGCCAACATTTCTGAGTAAGACCAAGTCAGTACATTCTTCATCACTGACGAGTAGGTCCTGTAATCCGTCTCCGGTATAATCAAAAGAGAGTAAAGCTTTTGCGCCTGCATGCTGCAGTCTCATAATGCGTTGCGAGCAAGGTTGTCCAAAGGCATAGTCATTGCAGAGGCATTCCTCAAATTCACCATAATATGTAGTTGCTCTCTCCATGGAAAGTCCTGCCGTCCCGGCACGTTCCACACTGATGTTTTTATGAAATTCTACTGTTCCACCTCTGCTAAAGTTGAATACTAAGATGTCCAGATCTCCATCGCCATCGAGGTCTTCAATTGAAGGGATGTCGGAGAAGTTTACTTGCAAATTAATTTCCCCGGAGGCTCCTTGTGTCATTAAAGGAGCGGCAAAAAGTTCCCAGGAGGGCATCTTTCCGGGCGGCGTTACATTACGATACACCTTTATTCCTCTTGCATCATGGCTGAAAATATCTGGTCTGCCATCATTATCAAAATCGCGCAAGAGCATCCAGGAGTTGATATCTGAAGGGAAATAGGCTGAATATTCATCCGAATATTCATAATTGTCATCGATCTTTAAGAAGACTGAAATCCTGTCTGATGCCCTGTCAAAAGCTACCAGGTCCTTTATGCCGTCGTGGTTAAGGTCTAGGGCTGAAAACTGTGGGGCTTTTATGCCCCCCGCCCAAGGCAATGTTAATGAGGCTTCGCCCTGTCGTACTTCTACTTCTTCAGCAACGGAAAATTTTAATGATTGCCCCAGCAGCATTGTGGGCCAGAGAAGGCATAAGAATGGCAACAATTTGCCCATAGCGTATAGTTTTTAGCTTTCGTGATTATGAATTAAAATTATATCTTTAAAATAAAATTTAAATGCGTATGATGGATGCCTTATACAATGCTTTTCTGCAAGCTCCGGCTGGCGTATGTATTGATACGAGAAAAATTGAAAGAGGAACAATATTTTTTGCAATAAAGGGGCCGAATTTCAATGCCAACACTTTTGCACAGCAAGCCCTGGATGCAGGAGCGGCCTTTGCTGTGATTGATGAGCCTGCCTTTAATACCGATAGTCGTTGTATTTTGGTAGAGAATGTACTGGAGACTTTGCAGGCTTTGGCCAGGCACCATCGCCGACAATTGAAAATCCCCGTACTGGCTATTACGGGATCAAATGGCAAAACCACCACCAAGGAACTCTGCCGAGAGGTGCTATCAAAAAAGTATAAAACGCTGGCCACTCTTGGTAATTTGAACAATCATATTGGGGTTCCGCTTACCTTGCTGTCCATCAAAAAAGACACGGAATTTGCTATTATTGAAATGGGTGCTAATGCACAGAAAGAAATTGCCATGCTATGTAACATAGCCGAGCCTGACTACGGACTTGTTACCAATATGGGTCGTGCTCATACGGAAGGTTTTGGCGGTATAGAGGGAGTTATTAAAGGAAAGAGCGAGTTATACGATTACCTGGTGGCACATGATGGTATGGCGTTTGTCAACACCCTGGATGAGCTGCTCGTCAGGCAAAGTGAACCTGTGCTAAGAAAGTTTACTTACCCGGCGGTGGAGGATAATTTCACCTGCACTTTTTTGGAAGCAAAGCCATTTGTTACTTTTAGTACCCTATCATCGGGTTTGGTAAGCAGTATGCTCATAGGGGAATACAATTTTGCCAATATTGCCGCTGCTTTGGCTGTTGGCCATTTTTTTGATGTGAATGACTTTGAGGCCATCAAAGCGATTAGCACTTATATTCCAGCGAATAATCGAAGTCAGCTGATGGAAATTGGCGAAGCCAAATATATACTGGATGCTTATAATGCCAATCCGGATAGTATGGCAGCTGCCCTAAGGAACTTTGAGGGAATGCAAAGCCAGCATAAAATAGTTGTTTTAGGGGACATGAATGAGCTGGGTAGTGATACTGCAGCCGCACATAGGCAGCTGGGGGAGTCGATCGCTCAACTAAATTTCGAGACCGTTTTTCTCTTTGGGAAGCACATGCATTATGCAGCAGAAGTGCTGCCAGAGGCTCAGTATTTTGATAACTTTGAAGCGTTGAAGGTAGCGTTTGACGCGCTGGAGCTATCTGGAAAACTGGTACTGTTGAAGGGAAGCAGAACGCTCGGACTGGAAAGGTTACTGGCCAATAAAAAGAATACAAACTGAGTTGAGAGCCAAGCCATGCAACCAATATTGGATGCAAAGTGCAGGTCGAGCGATAATAGTATCAACAGTTGTTTTTCCATATGAAGTGAGGCAGTGATGAGACCTTTAAAAGTAATTATGCACACATAAAGTAACCATAAGGCTAAGCAGACCGAACGAAAAAGAATATCCCAAGTTATATGCATTGTCAGAATTTGAAAGCCTGGTGAGAGATTCTATGAGGCAATTGAAATCCATTATATGTTCATGAAATTTACATGATTAAGGCAAAACACTCACCGAGCGATGAATATAGCAACCTTCGGGAACGTGACAGCTCTGGTCTTTAAGATTATATGTGGCATTTAAAAAACACTATATACTAATGAAAGCAATAGAGATCATATTTCCATTCTTAGAAGGTCTGGCAGCACATAATGAAAAGGCATGGATGGATGAAAATCGTGAGAGGTATCATGAGGCAAAAGCGGCATTTGAGTCTATTGTTTCTGAAATTATAGCAGGACTGGCACAGACAGATACTGCTTTGCGACTTGTGGAAGCTAAGTCCTGCATTTTCAGAATTAATAGGGATATTCGTTTTAGTAAGGATAAGGCTCCTTATAAGCGCCATTTTGCTGCCTTTATTTCCCCGGAAGGCAAAAAGACTGCAGGTGCTGGTTATTACGTACATCTTGAACCTGGAAATGAGTCTTTTCTCGCCAGTGGTATTTATACACCAGCGGGTGAGTATTTGAAGAAGATTCGACAGGAAATTGATTATAATGCAGGGGAATTAAAGGAAATCACCTTGGCTAGTAATTTTCAGAAATACTTTGAGGACATACAGGGTGAAAAATTGAGCAGGGCGCCACGAGGATACACCGACGATCATCCAAACATTGAGTTCCTGAAATTAAAGAGTTACCTGCTAATGTATAAGCTGGATGACGCTGCCGTTAAAAACAATACAACTGACGACCTTGTCAAAGTTTTTGTAGCCTCAGTACCATTCAATAATTACCTCAACGTAGCGATTTCTTAAAACTCAAAGAACTCTTCTTCACTGAGCTCTTTCGCATCCTTTTCTTTCTTGCCTCGCTTTCTAAAAGCGTCTTTTAGCTCCTCACCCTCGCTTTTGATATCGTCCTTAATTTTCTGTTTTACAGCATGGGTATCGTAACCAATTTTGTAGTCTTCTGTAGTACCTGCTACTGTAAGAAATAACCGGCTATTGCCTAGTCCATCGTCCTCAATGGCACCGAAGGCTTCGTCCCGGTCTTTGCGCATAAGTCCACGAACAGGAACCTGGATTTTATAATCTATATATTGATCCAGTGTATGTGTCCCACTTATATAAATGCTCGACACGTTAGATTTCACTTCCATGTGTGGGATACGGATCGTGCCATGTTCAATATGAATATTGTTTCTCAGCTCGGCAAAGGCCAGATTTTTTAGATCGTTATCAGGAACATAGCGGGCAACTTCTTCCATAGGCTCAAAATTATTCAGCTCTCCGTTTCTTATCAACACGTCGATATCGGTTACGAACCGGGGCGTATTAAAATGAAGATAGCGATCAAAGACAAATGTGCTGTTTACATCTGCATAAATCTGTCCTTTTAAATGTTTATTAGTGAGGAAATCCTGATCAAAGTTTTCGAATATATAGAAGATGCTATCCACGTCAATCCGTTCAAAATTGGCTCTTTGCGTTACAATGATATCGTCCTTCTGACGGGCATCAATCCGGCTGTTGATGGTCATATTTCCACCCCCCGCATTGAGTTTGATATTGTTGGCAAGTACAATCTGGTCTTTTACCTTTAATGAGCCCCGGGCATTTTCAGCAGTAAAGCGTCGATGTTTGATTTTTCCGACCTTACAGTTGAAATCTAGTTGAAGTTTGGGCGAGACTTCGAAAGCATAGAAGTGTTCATCGCTGCTGGTGGGTTCAGGTGCATCCTTGCTCCCGGACAATAGTTCATCGAAGTCAATATAATTACTTGTCAGATCTGCTTCTATGCTGATCGGCTGGTTGTCAAAGGCAATAAAGGATACAATATTCTTTAGAAATCCGTTGAGAAGAAATTCGCTCTTTCCTATTTTTCCGCTGAAGGCGCTAATGGCGAGGTCATTATTATTGAAGATGAAACTTCCATCAAAATCGTCAAAATCGAGCTTGCTTTTACTAAGTTCAAAAGACAGATCTTTGATCAAAATTTCTCCTGCCGTTTTCACTTTTGTAGCCGTAGTAGTTTTTTCCAGGTCTTTCAGCCGACCGCTCAATTTAATATCAGCCTCTATAAGACCGCTTGCATTTTTAATTGCCTCCACCGGATAGAAGCCCAGAATGGCTGCAATATCAAAGGACCCCTGCATGTCGCAACGGATAAAGTAGTCGTCGAAATTCTGCAAACTAAAGCTGCCTTGAAAACTCCGCCGATCCAGCATGCCCTCAATATTGACCAGACTCAGACTGGCTTGCGATAGTTTCTCTAGATTATTACTGCTAAAATTGCCTTGAAGTGTTACTTTTTCAACTGCTTTTTTGAATGAGGGGTGATAAAATGATGCAGCTGTGCATCCAAAATGTACTTCTAGTGCAGGAAG
>JBGSXH010000292.1:0-1850 GCA_041751515.1 Cyclobacteriaceae bacterium
TGAAGATGTTAATTTGAATGGCATAAAGATGGACTTTGACCTCAACATCACTCCCGATGCTTATGCCGAAATTATTTTCGATATTAAGTCGGGTGACATTATCAGAGGAAGGGGCAACGGTCAAATAAACCTGCAAATCGACACCAAAGGGGATTTTAATATGTTTGGTGATTATGAAATTACAGAAGGCGCCTACAATTTCACGCTCTACAATATTGTCAACAAAGAATTTCGGGTACTACCAGAGAGCAGAATTTCCTGGTTTGGTGACCCCTACAATGGAATTTTAGACATTAGTGCAAGCTACGACCAGTTTGCATCTTTAGCACCTATTTTAAGAACAGCAGATTCCACTACATTACAGGCACCGGAGCTGCGAAGACGATACCCTGCCAAAGTAATACTGGACATGGAAGGACCGCTATTGTCTCCAAATATTGGTTTCAATATTGACATTCTGGAATATCCCTATACGGTCAATGCTGCTGAAGGCCCTTATGATTTACAAACGGAGGTAATCGCTTTCAAAGACCGTTTAAGGATTGATGAATCGGAATTGAAAAGACAGGTGTTTTCATTGATCATTTTAAGAAGGTTCAGTCCTGATAATGCCTTTAATGCCGGCAGGCAAAGTATTGGCAGTAGTGTGAGCGAGTTACTCTCGAACCAGCTCAGCTTCTGGCTCAATCAGGTGGACGATAATCTCGAAATTGATTTTGACTTCAGTTCTTTGGATGACGATGCATTCAATACGTTTCAGCTCAGACTGGCTTATTCATTCTTAGGAGGTCGGCTGCGCATATCCAGAGATGGAGGCTTTACCAATGTGCAGGATGAAACAGATTTTAGCAGTATCGCCGGCGAATGGACTGTAGAATACCTACTGACACCTGATGGTAAGCTCAGGGCTAAAATGTATAATCGGCATAACTACAACCCTATCAACCAGCAATTACAGGGAAGAACTAATACTACGGCAGGGTTTAGTCTCATGCATATTGAAAGCTTCGATAAACTGAGCGAAGTACTTAATATATTCAGAAAATCTAAACCGGACATCAGCAAACAATTCTTGATACCGGATAACATTATCCCGCCTGAGGACGACCCTGTAGGTGCGCCTTCCGTCATTCTCCCTATAGAAATCCAATAAAATAAAACCCTTTCAGGCACAAGAGGTTTAAGCAAAATGCCTCAAAAAGATAAAATAAATATTTTCTGGATGCGCAGAGACTTGCGCTTAACTGATAATACCGGACTTTATCATGCCATGCATGGAGACTTGCCGGTTATGATCATCTTTATCTTCGATACAGCAATACTAAACAAGCTGGAAGATAAAGACGACGCACGCGTCGCTTTTCTTCACAATGAATTAACGGAAATCGACAAGAACTTGCAAAGCAAGGGTAGTCATTTGGCGGTTTTTCATGGCGCGCCAAAAGACGTTTTCCAGCAAATAATTGAAAACCATGATGTAAATACTGTTTTCACCAATTATGATTACGAACCCTATGCCAAAGCAAGGGACAGCGTAGTTGAAGCCATCTGTAAAGAGAACAATATAAGCTTCTGCTCATTGAAAGATCAGGTAATTTTTGACAGAGATAAAATTACTACGCAAAGCAATTCGCCTTATAAGGTCTTTACTCCCTACAAGAATGCATGGCTAAAATTACTTCAGGATGATGATCTCAAGCAATACACAGGTGCATTATCTTTTGATAATTTCTATAAATCATCCCCCGATAATTTCCCCTCCTTAGAGACGCTTGGATTTGAGAAGTCATCCACTCCAATACCTGATAGATCGTTTCCTGAAAAAATTATTGAAAAATATGATCAACAGC
>JBGSXH010000293.1:0-3304 GCA_041751515.1 Cyclobacteriaceae bacterium
GCTTTTGGAACAATCTCGCTGGTAACCTGTATTTTCTGTTAATACCCAGGTATCCGGATACTTCTTTTTCCATTCGCCCAAACTGGTATTCATGGTCGAGATCATTTGCAATTTTTCACCCTCCATAGGACCTGTTACTGCCTGCATTAAAATTTGCGACCAGAGCGATTCTGTTTGGTGGTCATATAGTAGTACGTCGCTATTATAAAGTAAACCAGATACGCCAAAAGTCTTCCGTTCTTCGTCTATAGCGGCATCGAAAGCAATTCCACTTCCACACAAAGGACAGTAGGTGACCACCACCGCCTGCTCAGCAAAGGTATCGTTAACAATTTCGTGGTAGTTCATGATAGCAATAGGGTAGGCTTTGGCCAGGCCGTTTACTTCCACTCCCAGCACCCTGGTTTGTTCATCAAGTTGCATGGCTGAAACCATTTTAAACTCTGGTTGATCAATAGAAGGAATTCCATCCTTGGGCGGGCCTCCATCTTTTATTTCGTCCAATGGAATGGAGGCATTACTTAAATTAAATCCCTTCATATTTTGGGCGAAACCATATTGAAGCAATAAAGAGAAACATAATAGCAGAGAGTATTTCATAATGCTTTTTGGTGAGGAAAAGACTACGAGGAAATGAAATTTATACGAGTTTGCAAGAAAATCTGGTCAAATGTTCAATGAGGAAATATGTCTAGCATCAGCTTCGACCGTTTATTAAGTGGCTCCACTTTTTATCACACCTTCGCTGAGTAGTAATAGCAAAGAGGTAAAGAAATAAATTTCACCAACTAAAACTTTAAATACGACCCGCAAATTGAAGATATAATTGAAGCAATGCATAGCAAATTACCCTTGTCCCGCCATAACATAATTATGTACTAACTGCTTTGCTCTGCTGAAGGTTATTTTAACCAAGGTAGCAACTTTTTGCTTCCAACGAAAATTCGTAGCTTTACATACAGTGAGACAATTTAAATCTATATTGCTACTTCTTGTAATTGGAATAACCCTTGTTCCATGGCAATTGATGTGTATGGCTCATCCCCTTGGTCATGATCATAAAAAGCATGATGGTCCAAGTTTATGTGAAATGCATAGAATGGCTGCACAATTGCCAGGAGAACATTTGCTAGCAGCTATGGACTGTGAGCACATTTCTGACGCAACTGACGACTTCCACCAGGCTCAGCTAAATAAAGTAGCACCTACGATTCAATTTGTTGCTCTTACTGTATCAATATTTGATTTGCTCAGTTGTGCATCAACTAATCCACCTTTTATAGATCTTCCCGAACAAAATTGCAGATCTGCAACTTTGCTTTCGGACCTCCCGCTTCGTGCACCTCCTTTAGTTTAATAACCTTTCTTATAGTTTGGAATAATACTCTATTCCTTCTTATGGAAAGGCTTTGCTGTTTAAGCCTATTTCCTTCGAGTTTAACCGATTGCAATAGGCTCAAGTGTTTTATGCATTTGTTAACAACAATATATTAAACCAAAGGATAACTTATGATTAAAGGATCTTTCAAAAATCCGTACATGGTACTTGTATTTGCCATTATTGTGGCAGTGCTTGCGGGTGTACTTATCCCCAGGATGCCGGTGGACATCCTTCCTCAGTTCAAAAAATCTGCGATGCAGATCATTACCCTCTACCCTGGCATGCCTGCTGAAGTTGTTGAAAAAGACATTACCAGCCGAATGGAACGATGGACCGGTCAATCGCCCGGTATCGAAAAACAACTATCAAAAAGCATCATGGGCGTTAGCCTGGTTACCAACTTTTACGGTGAAGATATTGACCCTGCTGAGGCAATGGCTAACTCTTCTTCTTATGCAGTAAGTGACATGTATTATCAGCCACCGGGAACCATGCCTCCCATGATTCAGCCATTTGATCCGACTGCATCGAAACCATTGATGTTATTGACCGTCAGTAGCGATACCAGAAGTGGAAAAGATTTGTACGATGTGGCGTATTTAAACCTTCGCCAAATGCTAAGTGGTGTAGAAGGAATAGTGGCTCCTGCAGCTTATGGCGGTTCTTTAAGAATGATTTATGTCTATGTTGACCCAGAGAAAATGGAAGCCCTGGGCATTTCTCAAACGCAGGTAATGGAGGCCATTCAATCAAACACTACCATGATTCCATCGGGGGTAGCCAATATCGGACAAGTCAACTACGGTGTAGATGCTAAAGGGTTAATTGTTGATGTACAAGACTTCGATGACATTGTAATTACCTATAAAAATGGCAACCCTATATTTATTAAGGACATAGGGCAAACAAAAGATGCCAGCGCTATTCAAACTAATATTGCCAGAGTAGATGGTAATGAACAGGTGTATCTGCCAATATTCAAGCGGCCTGGAGCCAACACAATTGCTTCAGTTGAAGCAGTAAAATCAGCTTTGCCAGGCTTAAAGGAAAGGATGCCTGATGATGTAAAACTCAATGTCATTTTTGACCAATCATCATATGTTCGTAATTCCATTTCAGGCTTGCAAAACGCAGGGCTTGGAGGATTAATCTTGGTTGTAATGGTGCTCATTTTATTCCTTGGAAATTTCAAATCGGCACTTATCGTAGCCATCAGCTTGCCACTATCGGTTTTGTTTGCCTTCATTATGCTTTCTTTAACGGGGCAAGCCATCAATAGCATTACCCTGGGTGGACTGGCTTTAGTGCTGGGATTGCTGGTTGATAACAGTATTGTAGTTCTGGAGAATATTGACCGCCACCTTAAGATGGGTAAAGACTCTTTCACAGCAGCCAAAGATGCTGCTTTGGAAGTAGCCAATCCTGTACTGGCGTCTACTTTGGTAATTATAGTGGTGTTTTTCCCTGTTCTTTTTCTGACAGGAATTACAAAATTTCTTTTCTCGCCACTGGCCATCACAGTAGCGGGCGCTATGATTGGCTCCTACATTTTTGCTTTGACGCTCATCCCCATCATGGGCGCTTTCTTTTTCAAAAATTATTTACCTGATTCGGGAAAAAAGAAAAATAACAAAAAAGTGCTTGGAGCTTTTCAACGTTTCATTGACCGGTTGGGCGTCAAATATCAGAACAATCTTTCAGGGGTTCTGAAACTACGTTGGCCAGTGCTAGCTGTGTCTTTGCTGTTATTCGTTCTTTCATTGTTTCTGCTCAAAAATACCGGATATGAATTATTTCCTCAGACCGATGTAGGCCAAATGGAAATATCGGTACGCATGGAATCTGGAACACGACTTGAGGACTCCAACCAAACTATCGCAGCAATGGAACAAGTCATTCGTGAAGAAACCGGAGCAGATTTGG
>JBGSXH010000294.1:0-2522 GCA_041751515.1 Cyclobacteriaceae bacterium
CGGTGCGTGGTTTGCGTGTTGGTGCGTTATCCTCCGGGAAAGATTTATCTATCAGTATTTCATCAAATTTAATCCCTTCAGCTTCCAAAATACTCAACATTTTGTTGTGCGCAGGCCAGAAGGTATCTTCCGGAAAGCTTGCTGTTCCCAGACCATCCTGGTTGGTGACCATCACCAGCTTATATTTTCCGGAGGATGCAATGCTTTTGAGGGATGATATGGCTGAAGGCAAAAATGCCAGTTTTTCCAGACTATCGATCTGAAAATCCTCCGGAGGCTCTACGATAATGGTACCATCACGGTCAATAAAAAGCACTTTTTCCATTATGACGAATATTTTTTTAAAGCGTTTATTAATGTATTATTTTCTGCAGCAGTACCGATTGTGATACGCAGGCAATCATCGCACTGGATCACTTTGGAGCGGTCACGGACAATAATTTTATCCTTTACCAATAGCTGATAAATATGTGCAGCGCCTTTTACTTTCACCAGAACAAAATTGGCATCACTGGGAAACACTTTCTCAACCAGGGCGAGCTCATTCAGTGCTGCGCACAATAGCGCTCGTTGTTCCAGAATAGTTACAACAGCAGTCCTGACCTTTTCGTGTGAAGTTAATACTTCCAACGCTCTCTTTTGACTTAAAGCATTGATATTATATGGAGGTTTGATTAGGTTCAGGATGTCGATAATTTCCTCATGCGCGAACGCCATTCCAATGCGTAAGCCGGCCAGTCCCCAGGCTTTGCTAAAGGTTTGCAAAATAATAAGGTTAGGATATTGATCCAATTCGGACAAAAAACCACCCTCTGCATCAAAATCAATATATGCTTCATCCAAAACTACCAAACCCGGAAAGTGATCAAGAACCTGGATGATATCTTCCCGTCTGAGTCTGTTTCCTGATGGATTATTAGGACTGCAAAGCATCAGCATTTTTGTATTTGCCGTTATGCTCCCAAGTACTCCTTCCAAATCCATTTGAAAGTCTGGAGTAAGCGGGACTTTTACTAAGCCAATATTATTGATACCAGCACTCACCTCGTACATGCCATAGGTTGGCGGCATAGTGATGATCTCGTCCTTACCCGGCTCACAAAAGGCTCTGAAAAGCAAATCAATAGCCTCATCGCTGCCATTGCCCAGGAAAATATTCGTAATGCTTACACCTTTTAGCGCAGCAATATTGGCTTTCAACTTTTGTTGATGCGGATCAGGGTAACGGTTGAGGTTATCGCGTCCATCAATGTCCATAGAATTTTCGTTGGCATCAAGAAACACGCTGGCTTCACCATCAAATTCATCCCTGGCAGAGCTGTAAGCTTTTACATTCAGTAAATGCTTTCTTAGTAAATTACTGTAATTCATGCCTTTTCCATAATTTTTGCAAGGCGAATACTCACAGCATTTTTGTGTCCTTCCAGCAATTCTGCTGCTGCCATGGTTTCCACTACAGGTCCAAGCGCCAACAAACCCTCTTCGGTAATTTTCTGAAAGGTAATTTTCTTCACAAAACTATCGATAGAGACCCCGGAATAAGCCCTTGCAAAACCGTTGGTGGGCAATGTATGGTTGGTACCAGAAGCATAGTCACCAGCCGATTCCGGCGTAAAGTTGCCAATAAAAACAGAGCCGGCATGTTCGATATGTTCTGCCCATTCATCTGCATTTTTTAAAGACAGAATCAAGTGCTCAGCCGCATATCCATTGACGATATCAAGCATTTGCTGGTCATTTTTTGCCAGAATGGCCATACTTTGTGCCAGGGCGCGCTCGGCAATTTTCTCCCGCGGCAATTTTTGGATTTGTTTACGAATTTCCTCCTGCACCTTTTCAATCACAGCTTCATGCATGGTGATCAATACTGCCTGACTGTCCGCACCATGCTCCGCCTGTGATAGCAGGTCTGCAGCCACGAATGCAGGGTCTGCAGTATCATCTGCTACTACCATCACCTCAGAGGGCCCTGCAGGCATGTCGATGGCCACACCATATTTGGTAGCAATCTGTTTCGCTACCGTCACATATTGGTTTCCAGGGCCAAAAATCTTGTCTACTTTTGGAATACTTTCTGTTCCCAATGCCATCGCCGCCACCGCTTGTGCACCGCCTACCTTATATACATGCTCTATGCCTACCAAATTCGCAGTATAAAGAATGGCAGGGTGAATTTTCCCTTCCTGATTGGGAGGTGTGCAAATAATAATTTCTTTACAACCCGCTAGCTTTGCAGGAATGGCCAACATGAGCACTGTCGAAAACAAGGGTGCTGTGCCTCCGGGAATGTACAAACCTACTTTTTCAATGGGCATTGACTTCCGCTTACAAAGTACACCTGGCATGGTCTCCACTTCCATGGGCGGCTGCAGTTGTGCTGCATGAAATTTCTCAATATTGGCCATGGCAACACCTATGGCTTTTCGTAAGTCCTTCCCTACATGCTCCCTGGCTCCAGCAAGATCACTTTTAGCAACTTTTAGCTTTTCAAGCTTTACATGGTCGTATTCCAAAGCAAGCTG
>JBGSXH010000295.1:0-9040 GCA_041751515.1 Cyclobacteriaceae bacterium
GATCTGAAAAACATCAATGGACCAAGCCTGTAATTTTATATGCTGAAGAGGGTATGTTGCAGCAATACCTCCGGGAGGTTCCTGAAGTCGCCTGGGACCTCATCGCATACTCCACACTTCCTACTGTTATCAGTTTCAACACTCCTGGTAATGTACCTCCCTGTTTTATCGAGAAAAACTGGCTATCACTGCAATTTATCGCTGAAGGAAAAATCAGTCGTTTAGCAGGTAATTCCGGCTTGCAGCTTGCTTATGTGCTGGCAACTGAGGCGCAATGTCAGGAATTAGCCAAAGAAGTGATCATCTTAGCAGGCGAAGAAGATTTCCTGGAGGCAAAAAAGCTATCGCTGAAACTGGATGGCGAAATTACCATTCATCGTTAAACCATACTGCAATGAACTTTAACGATATCCTCAAAGACCAGCCTGTTATAAAAGCCATCGCTGAGGCCGCTGGCACATTAAAGTTAGAAGCATATATCATTGGCGGTTATGTGCGCGATTTAATACTAAAAAGACCTTCCAAAGACATTGATATTGTATGCGTTGGCAGTGGCATAGCCCTCGCTAATGCTACAGCAGAGCATCTAGGTTGGGCCGGCAAGGTAACCGTGTTCAAAAATTTTGGAACTGCGATGCTGCGGTGCAAAGATATGGACATAGAATTTGTCGGTGCCCGGAGGGAATCTTACCAAAGGCATAGCAGGAAACCAATTGTAGAAGACGGCAGTCTGGAAGATGACCAAAATCGACGCGATTTCACCATCAATGCGCTGGCAATATCATTAAATCCAGCTGATTTTGGAGCTGTATTAGATCCTTTTGATGGATTGACCGACCTGAAGAAGAAGCGCATAAAAACCCCACTGGAACCTGAAATTACCTTTTCAGACGATCCCTTGAGGATGATGCGAGGTATTCGATTTTCCAGCCAGTTGAACTTCGATATTGATCCCGATACCTTTCAGGCGATTATCGCGAACAAGGAAAGAATTAAAATTGTCTCCGGAGAGCGCATTGTTGATGAGCTCAATAAGATCATTCTTAGCCCGAAGCCGAGTTATGGTTTTCAGCTTCTGTTTCATAGTGGTTTACTTGAAATCATTTTTCCGGAAATGATTGCCTTGCATGGTGTTGAGAAAATTAACGGCAAAGGCCATAAAGACAACTTCTTCCACACGCTTGAAGTATTGGACAATGTGGCTGTGATGTCTGATAATTTATGGCTGCGTTGGGCAGCGATCCTTCATGATATTGCTAAACCTGCTACGAAAAGGTTTGATGCCAAAGCAGGCTGGACCTTTCACGGCCATGAAGACAAAGGGGCGAGAATGGTACCTGGCATTTTTCGTCGTCTCAAGCTTCCTTTGAATGAAAAGATGAAATATGTGCAAAAGCTTGTCAAGCTGCATCTGCGGCCTATTGCCCTGGTGAAGGAAGTCGTGACTGACAGCGCAGTGCGCCGCCTGCTTTACGAAACCGGGGAAGATGTGGAAGACCTGATGACTTTGTGCCGGGCAGACATTACCTCTAAGAATATGCAAAAGAAGCAGCGTTTTTTGGAGAACTTCGATAAAGTAGAGGAGAAAATGCAGCATGTAGAGGCGCGGGACTCTATTCGGCAATTTCAACCGGTCATTACCGGTGCTGATATTATGGAGACTTTCCATCTGAGACCCGGCAGGGTAGTCGGGGAAATCAAAGAAGCGCTGAAAGAAGCAATTATGGAAGGGGATATTCGTAACGAAAGGGACGAAGCATTTCAGAAGATGCTAGAAATCGGCGATAAAAAAGGCTTGAAACCTGTTCAGTGAAATAGCGATAAGCTAATGCATACCAACCGACAAGGAATATTCGATGCAATTGCTTTGCTAGAAGTTGAAAGCTTAGTAGGTTATTCCATGAGGCAATTGAAAATTATTATGTACTCATAAAATCATAAATTTACCGCACATATATAAATTAACAGTCCATTAATTTTTGGCCTATATATTGCCTGATGAACCAATATTCAATTAAACCATTGTCAATTAATCATCATTAACCTACGAATATGAAGAAACAATTCATTCTACTAAGCTTTTTAATGATGGGCTGCTGCTCATTAGTCCTTGGACAAAACAATGCCAATGTCAAACAATCGGACGCTTATAAGAACAGTAAAATGGTCTACGACCTTGCTGCAAGATATAATGACATCAACGTAGCCAAGGATGCCCTCTACCAGTTAATCAGCATAGATCAGGCTGATCTTTCTTTGCGGGACTCTCTTGCTTACCTCTACCTGGACACACAAAAGTATCCATCATGCATTCTGGTTTGTAATGATATTTTAAGCATTAGCAGTACTCATCAGTCGGCTTTGGAAATGTCTGCCATCGCTTATGAAAACCTTAATATAAAGGATAAGGCGTTGGAGCAATACGAAAGCCTGTATTTGCAGAACAACAACCCACTTACATTGTACAAGATGGCTTTTCTCCAATACGAACTAAAGCGTTACGGTGAAAGTGATACAACGATTGATATTTTACTGAAAGAAAAAGGGCTGGAAGAGCAATCTGTTGTTTACAACCTCGAAAATAACCAACAGCAGGAAATACCCATTAAAGCATCTGTTTTGAATCTAAAAGGCATGCTGGAGAAAGATCGTGGCAATGCGGATGTGGCCAAGGAAAGTTTTGAGAAGGCGCTTGAAATTGCTCCCGAATTTCATTTGGCCAAGCAAAATGTAAAAGAGATAGCTGATCAAGACTAAGCTTTACTATCTACCTTTTCATCTGTTCAACCCAGCCAGTAATCAAAAGACCACTACAATTGGCGCATAGAGCGATCAACTGTAGTGGTCTTTTAGTTTAAAGTTGGTCTGCAGATAAAAGACTGTCATTTGCCCGCGCTAGCGAACCACTACCTTTTCCTTCCAGTTGAATTGAGCGTGTTGCATATTAATAATGTAGATGCCCGACCTGCCAAAGGTTTGCCTTGGAATACTGATGGGCTCATCAGTGTTGTGCTGCAATTGCTGGCTATAAACCTGTCTCCCCTGCAGGTCATAGATGGAAAGCTGAATGTTGTTTTCTATGGCAGGCAGATTGATGGTTAAGGCTTCATCCGTTAACGGATTAGGATGCATAACGATTTGAAAAGCCTGTTGGCCTGGTGCGCGCTTGGTGCTTAAGATTTCCGTAGTGCCATCAAAATCCACCTGGCTAAGTCTGTAGAACATACCGGCCCCACCTTCATAATCTTCATAAGCATAAATGCTTACTTCTGCAGTGGTTCCTGCCCCGTCTATCTCAGCAATGTTCTTCCAGGTCATCGAATCATTTGAACGGGAAAGAATAAAATAATCGTTGTCTTGTTCGCTTGCCGTTTCCCATGCTAAAGAAGCGTAATTTTCTTCTGCCGATATATCAAAACGGGTAAGTGCTACTGGAGTGGGGCTTGTTGTAACAGTCATTAAAAACCGGCTTACAGGATCGGCCCAGGCCTGGGCGATTTTATAAAAACCCTGTACATCGGGGTGTAATGCATCAGGCATATTTGAGCCATCAATCAGGCAGTCTTCCGTTCCTTCCTGCACATACATAGGGCCCTGAGCGCTGTAATTAAGGTTGGCAGCTGCCTCTATATCGGAGAAGAATAAGGTGTTTCCATATTCTGGCCTTGCCAGTACAGCGTCCCGCAAGGTAGTATTGTATTGCGTCATGAGTGATCTCAGTACCGCTGTCCTCGCCGGTCTGTCAAATTCAGCACGAAAAAAGTTGACTGCTCCGTATTCTT
Source organism: Cyclobacteriaceae bacterium (assembly GCA_041751515.1). Lineage (GTDB taxonomy): Bacteria > Bacteroidota > Bacteroidia > Cytophagales > Cyclobacteriaceae > JBGSXH01. The sequence goes on from JBGSXH010000295.1 coordinate 3,783, forward strand.
CTGTGTTGCCTGCAAGTTCATGAATGTTAAAAATGGTGCTGACAATCACATGGGCCTGTCTGCCCTCGTGGCTGAAATCGCGAATGGCATCCAAAACACCCATATATGCATCGATCACCGGTGCGATTTCATTAGCGCGTCTTTCTACTGTATTAATATCTCCCAGGCGCTTGTAACGAAGATCATTCACTCCTGCCTGCAGTAAGATTAGGTCTGGGGGTGAAGTTTCCAGTATTTCCTGTATGCCTACTCCGAGTCCAAAACCAGCAGGAGGGCCATCTGGCCCATCGCCATACCCACGATTGCCGGTAAGCAACATGCCTGGTAGTCCTTCGTGGAATAGGTTGAGTGCGCCATCCTGTTCGGGATATTGTAGTGCGCCCACATATTCATAATCATAGCCTCGCAGCCGGTTGCCAAAATCATTGGTGGCCAGCAAATCTATCAGAAAGCCACGATAACCCGGCACATCAGTCTCACATTTTGTATAACCCTGAGTAATGGAGTTTCCCAGTGGCATAATGCGTACGGGTCCCTGAATAGGATCCACATTAGTAAAGTCCTGAGCAACTGCACTCATGGAAGCTATAATAAGTAACAAATGTAATATCGTTTGAAGTCGCCAAAAGACGGCACTATGAAAATAGTAAACTAATCGCATGAATTCCGCTCGTTCGTTATAATCACCATTGAGTAGCTTTTGAGATAGTTATAATGCTTAAATAAAGCATCATAACTATCTATATATGATGAATACTGTATAATCACCAAAAAAATAATTTATAAAAATAAGTATATTTTAGATAACGGGCATGCTATAGAATTGAAAATTTTCATAAAATATGGAGTGAATTTGTAGCGTAAATGCATATCTATTTTAAAATCAATTGTTTATAGTTTTAAAAAGTTGACAGTTTTAATGTACGTAATTTAAATCTTGTAAAGATTTTATGTGCTCAAGCAACCCTTTCATTTATCTTAGGTCTTTGGTATAGCAATTAGATTAGACAGTGATAACAATTCAGGCTCAGCAGGAAATTATAGAAAAGTGCATCGCAGGGAACCGCATGGCGCAATACGCCCTCTATAAGCAATATGCAAAGGCCATGTACAATATTTGCTTGCGTATAACGAATGATGAGGCTGATGCTGCCGATATTTTACAGGAGGCTTTCCTGAAAGTTTTCGACCATCTCTCGCAGTACAAAGGTGATGCTACCATTGGTGCCTGGATCAAGCGCATTGTTATCAACCAGGCCATCAGCCATTTGAAAAAGAAGCGCCTGAGCCTGGTGCCGCTGGATGAACAGTATGATCATGCTGCAGCGCCTGAAGCGGAAGACTGGGACTTAAGCAATGCACAGGTGACCCGGGTCCAACAGCAAATGCAGTTATTGCCGGAAGGTTACAGGCTGGTGCTATCGCTGTACTTACTGGAAGGCTACGACCATAAAGAAATTGCCTCCATTTTAGGCATTACAGAAAGCACCTCCAAATCACAGTACAACAGAGCAAAAAAGAAATTAAGAACACTCTTGGAAGAAAGGACATACAATGGATAATCTGGAAAAATATTTTAAAAAGCATCGACAAGCCTTTGAAAAGGATGCTCCTGAAGACGAAGTCTGGCAGCGCATCGGCAACAAACTCGATGCCCGTGACAAAATGAAAAGCGGTGGTGGAGATAATGCTTATAGTCGTTACTGGAAAGTCGCTGCCATCATATTGCTGGTTTTATCAACGGTTTTGGTTTGGGACAAAATGCAGCAGGAAAATGGCAATTATCCTGTTGCACAAAGTACGTTCGAAGCCGATTTTGATAGGGTAGAAGCCTATTACACCACACTCATTGCAGAAAAGCGCAGCAGTCTTCACCTCAGCGAAAATGTAAGTGCTGAGCTGCTCGAAGCTTTCGATGAAGACTTAAGTAAGTTGGAAGCAATGTACCAGCAACTCAAGGAAGATTATAAAAACGCACCGGAGACCGGTACGCTGGCTGATGCCATGGTGCAAAACCTGAGAATGCGAATCGAAATTCTCAATCAACAACTACAGATCATTGAAAAAATAAAAACAGATACCACCTATGAAAACATCAATATATAAAATTGCGCTTTTTTGTCTGATTTTCCTGCTTATCAATGACGATGGTTTTGCTAAAGCAAAGCAAATTGAAAAGCGTAAAGAAATTAAGCGGGAGTTTTCTACCACCGCCAGCACTCAGATCAAAGTGGACAACCGCTTCGGAAAAGTGCATGTGAATACGGCAAATACAAAGACAGTTTCGCTGGAAATAGAGATTATCGTTAGCCGTAAGAAAGAGCAGGACGCACAGGCACTGCTGGACAAGATTAGCATTGACATCGTGGAAAATGGCGATTTGCTATCTTTCACCACCAAGCTGCCCTCTAATGTCAACTCCGGGCGCAATGAGAATTTTGAAATCAACTATACCCTTACCGTTCCTATGAACAACCCGCTGAGTGTCAACAATCAGTTTGGTCCTTTGTATCTGGCTAATTTTGACGGGCCATTTGACCTTAAGGTGGGCTATGGCAGCATTAAGGTGGGCAATCTCAGCAATGACGGCAACTTAAAGCTGGACTTCGGTGGCGGCAGTCTTGAAGGTATGGCCGCAGGCAAACTTACGGTCAACTACAGCAATCTGGAAGTAGGTACACTGGGCGATATCACAGTTTCCAGCGAGTTTTCGGATCTTTCGATCGACAGCGGTGGCAAGTTACAAATGACAGGCAAGTACGGAAAACTCAATATGGGCACTTTGGATGCACTTCACGGAAAAACTTCCTTCGCCAGTGTGAGCATCGAGGAGTTGCGCGGCAGCATGGATATTGCCAGCGACTATTGTTCCAGCTTTGATATCGACAAAATCAGCAAAGACTTTACCGATATAAAATTCAGCGCCAGCTTCGGCAATGCCAACCTGCACTTCGAAAAAGGTAGCCAGGCGGATGTCAATGCCCGGTTCAAATTCGGCAATCTTCGATACGATAAAAGCGTGTTCGATTGGGACAAAGAAATTGAAGACGGCAACTCCAAACGCTACGAAGGCCGTCTCAATAACGGAGGCAGTAACGTGGACCTCTCTGCCAGTTATGGGAATATCGAACTGAGTGTAGACTAACAAAAGGTAAATCAACCTTCATTTGCCAATAGTATTTGAAGCCTGAGTCAATATTTAGGGCAGCCACCGGCCGGTAAGCCTGATCAATTCTCATTGACAGCCTGCCGGCCGGTGCCGGGCTTTCAGCACTCGCCGACCACCCGCCAACCCACTTCGGGCTCAGACAATTGCTTCAATCCCTGCTGCAGTATACCTTGAGCTAGGCAAAATTTGGTTAAACCCAGCTATTTAGTATCAAACAGCTGTTTTACTGCGACAGCTGAAAAGTAATGGGAATTACCATCCTCACCTTCACAGTGCGGCCGCCTTGTCTTCCAGGCTGCCATTTTTTAGCATTCTGGACAATGCGCAACGCTTCCTCATCGCAACCCCCGCCAATGCCTTTGATTACCTGTACCTCCTGCAAGGAGCCATCTTTATCCACCACAAAGCTTACAAAGACTTTTCCCGATATATTATTCCTGATTGCATTTTTGGGGTATTTCAGGTTTTTACTGATGTATTTGTAAAATGCTTCCATGCCTCCCTCAGGGGCCGGCATCTGCTCCACATAGCTTTCTACAACATCAACAGGCTCGTCTGCCAGGGGCGGAGTATTATCCACTATTGCGAGCGGTTCCTCCTCAAAGTTGAAGGTGGGGATGGGCTGGTCAATTTGTATTTCAACGACATCTTCCTGCTTTGTTTCGATAATTTCGGGAGGAATCACCTTGGGTTTCGGAGGGCTGGGCATGCGCGTAACTGGTATGGTGACGATTTCATCGAACGCCGGCTCGTCTGCTTCCAGAGCTACTATACTGCCTTCGCTGTCATAAGACTTCCATTCAAAAGCACTGGTGACCAGCAACATGCTGACCGCAAGTCCGATGCTTAAAAATAAAAATGATTTTTGATTAAGATCGGCCTGTTCGTTGTTCTTAGCTTCCATAGATTCAAATTTTGGTGGATGAAATGTTTAAATTTAATCTTAGTAAGAGAATATAACGATTGTGTGTTTTAATAGGAAGACCTTATGCGTATAATTTGAGGAATGTTTTTTACTTAAAGCTGTAGAGCATTAAAATTTTAAGTCAAATCGCCCTTCAGTGATGTTGATGGTCTTACAATCGTCTTTAGTCAATGTAATTTCAAATGTCCCTGCAATAATGCCAGAGTCGAAACGCGTAATATTTAAAGTTCCTTCTCTATTTACTATGGAGTCAAACTGATTATAGATACAGCCTAAGCCTGTAAATGAAAAAGTACCATTTTCAGGGTCATTCAAGCTAAAACTACCTATCTCGTTAGGCTCTAGATTTATATACATGTATATGTACGTATCATCAGTTTCAGAATCGCCTTTAATTCTGTACGCAGATATGTCAAAAACTTTTCCATTATAAAAGCTTCTAAAATTTGAAGTAGGGCCAACTTTGCCTGCTGGTCTCCATACTTCTCCGTTTAATAGAAATCCAAAAGTGTTATCTCCCTCCTGCGTTGCTCTCGGTAGAACATCGTCCTTTTTGCAAGACCAGAATATTAGGGAAAAAATAAGAGTTATGATAAGATTATTTTTCACAGCTTTCAAATTTAACGTTCGACCATAAATTTTTTACGGGAAATCTTATCTCCCTTTTTTAAATGCATATAATATATCCCCGGTTTAAAAGCAGAAATATCGATGGCCTGTTTTTTATCAGGGTTTTTAATACGCAGCAACTCCTTGGCGAAATCGTCGTATATGCGCAGCTCTGAGTTGTTTAAGTTTTCAGAATAGTCATCGTCTATCTGCTGTACAGTTAGTTCGTGGATGGAAGGATTGGGGTAAATAAACATGGGTTCGGTGTCGTTGGTGCGGGTAAAAATTGTGGCCGTGGCCCAGTTACTCCAGCCGCAGTTGTTGCGCATGCGCAGACTAACGGTTACGGATTGGTTGGCACTGAATGAGGTGCGGATGCCTAAGCTACTACCTGTCAAATTTAGGTTCGTCGAGCTATGGCTGCCGTTTACCTGCCATTCGAATTGCAGTATGCTCGAGGTCAGCTCCGGCCTTATGGTCAGGTTTTCGCCAGTATAAGCCTCGAAACTGGTCCCCAATATTTCCATACTATTATAGAAATTGCCACCGGACAGA